>CAZYSY010000230.1:0-10707 GCA_964650295.1 uncultured Caldilineales bacterium
CGGCCTTCGCCGTCCCATTTACAAGTCATCTCCGGTCGACGCAGGTCGACCATTGGCGCTTTCTGAACACCTTTCCATATCTCCTCTCCCCGCCCGTCTCGGAGCGGGGGAGGAAGCAAAGGTGGGGGCGACGCCCGAAGAGCTCGAGTTTACTCGGCCATCAAGCCTGAAGAGCTCGAGTTCACCCGGCAAAAACCAACAACAACATCTCACAGGAAAAGCATGGACACCGACAAATTAATGAATATCTCCGCCAAACTGCCCAAACGCCTGCACGGTCCCATGGAGAAGGGCATCCGCAAGCTGCCGGGCGTGAAAAAGATGATGGAGCAGGAATACAAAGCCATGCTGGCGGACATGGAGGAAAGCCTGCATCCCTACGATGACCTGATCCCGCCCTTTCCCGATATGCCCGACCAGGGCCTGCCTGAGGAGGAAATCCTGGACATGATGCGCCAGGTGCAGGAGAAGGAGACCGGGCGTTGGAGCGCTGGCTACGCGTCGGGCGCGGTCTATCATGGCGATCCTGACCACATCGCCTTTATGAACCAGGTCTACGCCCTGCATTCGCAGATGAACCCTCTGCACGCGGACCTGTGGCCCAGCGCCGTCAAATACGAAGCCGAAATCGTGGCCATGACCGCAGACATGCTCAACGCGGATGAGGCGGAGCGGTTGCATCCGGGGACGAAGGTGTGCGGAGCTGTCACATCGGGCGGCACCGAAAGCATCCTCATGGCCATGAAGGTCTATCGGGATTGGGCGCGGCAGAAGAAAGGGATCAAACATCCCAACATCGTCATTCCCATCTCCGCGCATCCCGCGTTCGACAAGGCCAGCCAGTATTTCGGCATCGAGGTCATCCGCACGCCCGTGGGGCCGGATTACCGAGCAGATGTCAGGGCCATGAAGAAGGCCATCAACAAGAACACCATCGCGCTGGCGGGCTCCGCGCCCGGCTTCCCCCACGGCGTCATCGACCCCATTCCCGAGATGTCCAATCTGGCCTGGGAACGGGGCATCGGCTTCCACACCGACGCCTGTCTGGGCGGTTTCATCGTGCCCTGGGCCGAAAAGCTGGGCTATCCCACGCCCGTCATCGATTTCCGTCTGCCCGGCGTCACCTCCATCTCAGTGGATACGCACAAGTACGGTTACACGGCCAAGGGCACATCGGTGGTGCTTTATCGGCATCCGGGCCTGCGCCGCTTTCAGTATTTCACCGCCACCGATTGGCCCGGGGGGCTCTACGCCTCGCCCACCATGGGCGGCAGCAAACCGGGCGGGCTCATGGCTGTGGCTTGGGCTGTAATGGTGAAGCTGGGGCGAGAGGGCTATCTGGACGCGGCCCGGCGCATTCTGGAGACGGGCGAGCAGATCCGCGAGGGCGTCAACGCCATTCCGGGCCTGCGCGTGTTGGGCGAACCCCTGTGGGTCATTGCGTTCGGCTCAGACGAGGTGGATATCTATCATGTGTTCGACGCCATGACCCATCGCGGCTGGAGCCTGAATGGCCTGCAATTCCCGCCCGCGGTGCACATCGCCGTCACCTTGCGTCACACCCAGCCAGGCGTGGCCGAGCGCTTTCTCAGTGATCTGGCCGATGCCGTGGCGGAGGTTCGGCATCAGCCTCCGACCGGCGGCATGGCCCCCATCTACGGCATGGCCGCGTCGGTTCCCTTCCGCGGCATGGTGGATGATATCCTACGTCGCTATATGGATTTGCTCTACAAAGTGCGCAATCACAAAAGTCCCAACGCTCTGAAATAGCCTTGGCGCGATGCGTCTGGCCAGCTTTCATGACCGAATCCAGTCGTTTGCGATCTGTCTACACCTCTAACCTGCCTGGCATCCTCGATCATTTTGGCATTTCGCTGGTGGTCAGCACCTATCAGGCGGGTAAGGTCATTCTTGTGCGCAACGATGGTGGCGTCATCAATACTCATTTTCGCACGCTGGAAAAACCCATGGGCATCGCTGTGGATAGATCACGTCTGACGATTGGGGGCAAGAATACGGTCTGGTATTATCGTAATATGCCAGCAGTGACGTCCAAATTGGAACCGCCGGGTAAACATGACGCCTGCTATATTCCCCGCCGGATCCACGTTACCGGCGACATCGATATTCATGAGATGGCCTGGGGACGCGATGAATTGTGGCTGGTCAATACCCGCTTCAGCGCGCTTTGCACCCTGGACCCAGACCACAGCTTTGTCCCGCGCTGGCGGCCTCATTTCATCACCGCCCTGGCCCCGGAAGACCGCTGTCATCTCAATGGGGTATGTATGGTTGAAGGGAAGCCCAAATATATCACCGCACTGGGTGAGACCGATGCCGCGGGCGCATGGCGCGCAAATAAGCGCTCGGGCGGCATCCTCATGGATGTCGAGAACAACGAGGTGTTGCTGCGGGGTCTTTCCATGCCTCATTCTCCGCGGCTCTACGGTGGTAGATTGTGGGTGCTGGAATCGGGCCGGGGCAGTCTGGCCTGGGTGGATCTTCCGCATAAGAGCTGCCATACTGTGGCTTTGCTTCCCGGCTTCACGCGTGGTCTTGATTTCATCGGGACACTGGCTTTCATTGGTTTGTCGCAGGTGCGTGAAACCTCAATGTTCAGCGGCATCCCCCTGGTGGAGCATCTGGATGAGCGTATCAGCGGCGTGTGGGTGGTGAATCTCCAATCGGGTGAAACGGTCGCGTTTCTACGTTTCGAGGAGGGCGTACAGGAGATTTTTGCAGTCCAGATTTTACCTCACCGCTTCCCCGAGATGATGGAATTCGATGATCCCCTTATCAATACATCCTACATCGTGCCCGATGGGGCGCTGCAGGACGTGCCAGCCCCCTTGAAATCTGCGCTGCTTTTTGAGAAGCTGGAAGATCCCTTTGTGGCGGCCATTAATCGCGGCGCAGCCCTGCTGGATGAGGATCGGGTGGAGGATGCCATGGCCTTGTTCGAGCAGGCTCGGGCCATGAAGCCGAACGCTGCTGTGGTCTACAACAACCTGGGCAACGCGTTCACCGCCCAAAATCGTCTGCGCGAGGCGGTGGCGCACTATGAAAAGGCCCTGGTCCTGAATCCCGATTTCCCTGATGCACACATGAATTTGGGAATGGCTTTGCTGAAACTGGGTGATCTGTCTCGAGGCTTTCGAGAGTTCGACTGGCGCTGGCGAACCCGTTTCTTTACGCCCTTTCTGCCGCCGCAACCCCGTTGGAATGGCGCTCCCATGCCCGACAAGACGCTTTTGGTGCACACCGAGCAGGGGGCTGGCGACACCATCCAGTTCGCCCGCTATTTGCCCCTTGTCCATGAGCGAGTGGGCAAGGTGTTGCTGGTGGCTCCTGGGCCCTTGCAGGCGTTGATGGCGACCGTGGCTGGGGTGGATGCGATTCGCGGGCCAGGGGAGATTCACGAATCAGCTTTCGACATGTACACTCCTCTGATGACCGTGGCGGGGCTGCTGGGAACGACGTTGGAGACCATTCCCGCGGCTATTCCCTATCTGGAGCCTCCGCCTGACCGCTATCTTCTTCTCCCGCCTGGGCCCGCTCGCACCTTACGCGTGGGCATCGTCTGGGCGGGCAATCCCCAGCAGGGCAACGATCGCAACCGCTCCGCCCGCCTGGCCGATTTCGGCCCTCTGTTCGACGTCCCCGGCATCGCCTGGTACAGCTTGCAGGTGGGAGAGCGAGCGCGGGAGCCGGGAGATTGGCAGAGGACAGCGATCATTGAACTGGCTCCCTTGATCCGAGATTGGGGCGATACGGCCGCGCTTGTCAGTCAGTTGGACCTGGTGATCAGCGTGGATACAGGCGTGGCGCATCTGGCCGGGGCATTGGGCAAGCCGGTGTGGGTGCTGCTGTGCCATGCGCCCGATTGGCGCTGGATGCTGGAGCGGGAGGATTCCCCCTGGTATCCCACGGCTCGGCTCTTCCGCCAGTCGCGGCCCAAGGATTGGGCGGGGGTGATGGCTCGGGTTTCGGCGGAGCTGCAAACCTTGGTGGGGGCGTAAATCGGTCATTTGGGGATAGTCTGCGGGAAGTGGCTGGAGAAAACGTGTCAGTCATTTGTCAATCCTGCGCGCGAAAATGGGAGTAGGATGGAGTTGTCTCCATTCCCCGGTATCCAAGTCATCGCTTAAGGAGTGTGAAGATGAGAAAACCCCAATCACCGATCCCTGAGGCGGCTAATGATCTCCCGTGGGCGGAATTTTTGGCCGAGTCTCGGGACAAACCGTGGTTGCTGCATTTGCTCGCGAAGCGAGGCGCAGTGATCTTCCTGCGCTACCGACTGGCCTACCAGCGCCTGTCGCGGCTGCGCCCCGGGCAGTTGCGGCGGCTGCAACGGCGGCTGGGCCTGACCCTGGCCGGGGCTGCGCTGCTGCTGGCCCTGAGCAGCGGGCCTATCCTCGCCTCACCCAACAACACCATCACCGTGGATGGGGTCAACTGCAAGTTGGCGGATGCGGTCTTCGCGGCCAACGAGGATAGGGAATGGCATGGGTGCTCGGCGGGGTCGGGGGCGGACACCCTGAACATCATCGCGGATCTCTCCCTCAGTTCCGCGGCTTACGATGCGCCCCCTCCGGTCGAGAGTGACATCACCATCGAGGGTAATGGTCATACCATCGCCCGTGAAAACACGATCGAGACTTTTAATATCTTTGGGGTGCAGCACAATGGCCGGCTTTATCTGAAAAATGTTACTATTTCCGGCGGAACCAGTTATTATGGTGGGGGCATCTCCTGCCGGACGGCCACGCTGACGGTGGAAAATAGTACGATCACCGGAAATGCTGCGGATGAAGGCGGCGGCATCTATGTTGAGGAGAGTTGTTCCGCCACGGTGCGGAACAGCACGATTTCAGGCAATACCGCCAATTATTACGGCGGCGGCATCGGTGCCGACAATCATGCGACGTTAACGGTGGAGAACAGTACGATTACTGGAAACTCGGCCAATGATGGGGGCGGCATTTTCGGAGAAGATTACAGTATACTTACCATCCAGGACAACACCACCATCGCGAATAACACTGCCGCGGACGGCGGGGGCGTGAGCATTTCGCGAGATAGCACGATTACCGTGGAGAACAGCACGATTACTGGAAACTCGGCCACCGGCTACGACGGCGGGGGGATCAAAATCATGAGTTCCAGCACGCTCACCCTGCGGAATAGCACCATCTCCGACAATTCCGCCCCATTCAATGGTGGCGGCATTCATGGTGTTCAATCTACGATAACGGTGGAGGACAGCACGATTTCCGACAATCATGCTAACAGCGATCATGGCGGTGGTATTTACATCTACAATGGTGGTTCGGTCACGGTGAAGAGCAGTGCGGTCACAGGTAACATCGCGGGGGACTACGGCGGCGGCGTTTATGCAGGGCTTGCCAGTGCGGTGACCGTGCAAAACAGCACGATCTCGGGCAATTCGGCCGCTTATGGCGGTGGCATCCTGAGTGACGACAATCAGACCGCTGTCACAGTAGAGAATAGCACCATTTCGAACAATTCCGCGAACAGCGGCAATGGCGGCGGCGTTTATTGCCACACCGGCAGTGTGATGACCATCCGAAATAGCATCATCGCCAATCAGGCCGCGGATGAGGACTGTCGCATTAATGGCGGCTCCGTCACCTCCGAGGGCTACAATATCGAGAGCGGAACGAGTTGCGGTTTTTCGAGCATAGGCGATATGCAGAATATGGATCCCAGGCTGAACGCGCTTTCAAACGGCGTGATGACGCCCAAAAGCGACAGCCCGGCTATCGATGGCGGCAATCCTGCGGATCCGGGCAGCGGGGGCGATGCCTGCCTGGCCGATGATCAGCGGGGCAACGCCCGCGACGACCTCCGTTGCGACATCGGTGCAGTAGAGGTGCAGCTGAGCGACACCGACACCGTGGTCAAAGATGTGACAGGCGCCGGAACCTTCACCTTCGGCCCAACTTTGGTCAAAATCCAGGTGACGACCCAGGGCGGGCTATCGCAGCTTTCAGTGCAACACCACGATGGCGATCATCCCAACGCCACGCGCATGAACGGCCAGTGGTGGGGGATAACTTCGACAGGGAGCGGTTTTATCGCCGACCTGGATCTGCCTCATAACGTTACGCCTGACGCCAACGCCAAAGTCTGTAAGCACGTCAGCAGCTCCACCTGGGATTGTGATCGGGACGGATCCGATGCGGATCGGGTATGGCGCAATGGCTTAAGTGCATTTTCCGATTGGTCGGTGGGTAACAATGTGGGGCCCAATGCGGTTTTATTACAAACAGTGAGCGCTCGCAGTGAGCCGGTGGGAGCGTGTATTGCCTTGTGGTCCGGGGCGATGACGTTGTTGGCGGGCGTAGCAACGTGGTTGGGCCTACGGCGAGAGGCCGATGTGGGTAAGGGAAGATAGTTGTTGGGGTTTCTTTTGGGGCTAGCTTCGCCTGGGATTCAAGCCCCAGGCGAAGCTGGCGAAGTTCAATCAATATAAAGGTAATCTACGTCCGAATGGTTTTCGAATGGTTAAGGCTATTTTTTTGAGGCATCCCCCGTTTGGTCTGGGTTGATGTGGCGCATGCTTACATGCGCTTCCGAAACAGAGCCCGCTGGCTGAAAAGCAACTCGGCTGCAACAACGATTACATAAAACGCACCGATTTGAATCAGACTTTTAGGCTCATGTTGCCACAAATACCCCATGAGCACCGCCCATGAGCCTGCCGCCAGAATCACTCCCAGGCCAGGAGCCCACATATTGGCCTGGATTGTTTCTCTCAGGCGGATGGCGGAGAGATTGATGGCAATAAAGATGAGTAAGAAGGTGGAACTGGCAAAGGAAGAGATGATGGTTAGGTCTGCAATATTGACGAAAACCAGAGTGACTGCTGAAATGACCACTAGGCTGACCCAGGGCACAGGCTTGGTGCGTTCGGTGTAGCTGAAGGCCTTGGGCAACTCTTCATCTTGGGCCATGGCCATACCCAGACGAGCCGTGCCGAACATGGTGGCGTTGATAGCCGATGAGGTGGAGAGCAATGCGCCCAGACCGATGAGCAAGAATCCGAATTCTCCCAGCGCAGGCTTGGCCGCCACCGCCAGTGCATACTCTTTGTACTTATTGATCTCTTCGGGAGTAAGATTGCCCACCGCCACCAAGGCTACGAAGATGTAAATGATGATGGTGATAAGGATGGAAATGAAGATGGCCTTGCCCAGATTTTTCTGCGGGTCTTTCATTTCGTTGACCGCATTGGGGATAAGCTCGAAGCCCTCATAGGCCACAAAAATCAGAGCTGCCCCCATAATCAACCCGCCCAGGCCCTTGTTTAGCACCGGCAGCAGATGATCCGACTTGATGGTCAGCAGGCCGGCCACAGCAAAAAGCCCTAAAATCGCCACCTTCACTCCCACCAAAAGCAACTCTGTACTCCCCGACGCCTTGGCCCCATACAAATTGATGCTCATGAAGATGAGTAATACCAGGGAGGCCAGCAGATGGTGCATCAGCGGTGTGTTCAGCTTGTCACCCAACATGGCCGAGCCGTAAACGCCGAAGGTGTACGCATAAAGGCCCATGGTGCCGATGTAACCAACCAGCAGCAGCCAGCCGCCAATGCCCGCCACATTTCGCTGCTCGAACGCCCGCTCCAAATAGGTGAAGCTGCCGCCATCAGAGCGGAAGTGCAGGCCTAAGCGGGTGTAAGCGTAACCCGTCAGTAGGGCAATGATTCCCCCAAACGCAAAGGCCCAGGGTGCTGCGTGTCCTGATACCAGGGCCGAAAGCCCTAGCACAGAGAAGATGCCTCCTCCTACCATGCCCCCAACGCCAATGGCGATGAGTTCGGCCAGAGAGAGTTTTTCGGCCGAGGAGGTCGTCTGGGGTTGCGTCGTCATATGGTGATCCTGTATAAAGTGCGAAGGGATTCGATAGGGATTCAATCGAGATTCGGTGGAGGTGTTGATTTAGGACAGCTCAGGATTTTTTTGGCTTATGAGCTGGTTTTTTCATTCTGCAAGTGGGTTTGCCGCTTCGCTGTCATGATCGTCTACTGGATTATCGGCATGGCTTTGCGATTGATCCAAATTGACGATGTCGATGCGGCGAGTATCGTGGGCCCGCAGCGTGCCCGCACCCTCGATGAGAATAACCAGTCCTTCGGTGACGCCAAAGTCTTCACACCATCGCCGCGCAGATGCCTGACGCACTCCAGGCTCATCCCAATTATGTTGTTCATCCACCACTCGCGGATGCACGCCCCATGAGAATTGTAAGCGTTGGCATGTCTTTTCGTGGTGACTGCCTGCAATAATCCATGGCTTCATACGGAATCGGGCCACGCGTCGAGCGGTGGCTCCGGTCAGGCTGGGCACGATAATGAGACGGGGATCCATGGTCTGAGCAATGAGTTTGATGTTCAATGAAAAACGATCATCCTGCGAGAGTTTATGGACCTGATCCTGCAAATCTGGCAAGACGCTGCATTCCATTTTTTCTAAATATTTTTCCGCTTGCTGGGCGATGCTGGTCATCATCTGCACGGTCTCTACAGGATAGTCGCCGATCGCTGTTTCACCCGAGAGCATGACAGCATCGGCGCCATCCAAAATGGCGTTGGTGACATCTGTAACTTCGGCCCGGGTGGGGCGTCGGCTGGATGTCATCGATTCTAGCATTTGGGTAGCGGTAATGACAGGTTTGGCGCATAACAATGCTTTTTGAATCATTTTCTTTTGCAGGATGGCAACTTGTTCGACGGGAACTTCCACCCCGAGATCGCCGCGGGCCACCATCAAGGCGTCGGCAGCTTGCAAAATTTCATCCAGATGTAGCAACGCTCGCGATCGTTCGATTTTAGCGATAATCAGTGGATCATAATTCAAATGACGCGCAGCTTCTCGCACGGTCTCGATATCTTTGGCCTGTTCGACGAAGGATTGGCTGACGCCATCCAACTCCAGCTTCGCGGCAAGGGCAAGCAGTCTGCGATCTTCCTCGGTGAATGCGCTGATATTTAGATCGATGTCCGGCAGGTTGAGCCCTTTGTGTGAGCGTAGCTCACCCCCTACAACCACTCTGGTGATCACCTCCTTCCCTTGCGCTTGGATGACTTTCAATGTAATGTAGCCGTCATGGAGGTAAATGTTATCGTTAGGATTTACGACGTGGGGCAGTTGAGGAAATTCAACGTAGACTCGATGCTGATCGCCAATGATGGGCGTGGTCTGAAGAATGAGTTGCTGTCCACGGATCAGCTGGATGGGCTCCTGGGCTAGTTTTCCGATGCGAATCTTGGGGCCCGGGAGATCACCAAAGATGGCAATGCGCTTGCCGGTCTTTTGCGAAGCAATTCTCACATTGGTCACGACCTGGCGGTGGGTGTCATCATCGCCATGTGCGAAGTTGATACGGACAATGTTCATGCCGGCCAACATCATCTGCTCCAGCGTCTCTATGGATGAGGATGCCGGGCCGATGGTGGCGACGATTTTCGTTTTCTTGCAGGGGATATTCATGGTGGTGACCTAATGAGCTGTGGTCGAATGCAGACCAGATGGGAGTGGAGGGAGACTTGTTTCACCTTCGACAAGCACGAGCCAGGGATAATCAAGCTGCCATAGGACGCCGCCTACAGAGGTGATAATGTTGGTATTGACATAAAAATACTGTCGCAGAAATTCTAAAGGGAACCAAGGTGTTAAGGAGGCAATGCCGTAATCTGCTTGTCAGGGCTGACTTCGCTCCCTTCGTGACGCCTACAGCATGGGCAAATGGTTACGCCTGCACAGGTATTTTACCACAGATGGCGTTGCTGAATGGGTGCGTTTCAATTTCGGGGCAAGTTGTCTAATGATGCACTGGCCGAGTGAACTCTGGATCTGCAGGCGCCGTCCCCACCTTAATTTCCTCCTCCGCGCCGAGATGGATGGGGGAGGAGTTGTGGAAAGGTGTTCAAGTAGCGCCCATGGTCGCCTTGCGGCAACCGAGATGGCGGAGGCCATCCCCTGACCGCAAGTCTGAAGCGCCCGACTTGAGTCAGCCATGAACGCGAAAAGCGCCCCCCATTTTGAAACGCACCCTTGCTAAATTCAGTAGATCACGATTGCGAGAGTATGTGTCCAGCATGATTCGCAATCCGGCGGGTTTGACGCTCGAATCACCGCCGGATCACGGGGCCGGCTCTGCGCATCATGGCAAATCGTGATCTGCTGAAATTAGAAACATTGGGGAATATGCACTGAGGAAGTATAATTATTTGTTCATGATCCCAAAAATGTTTTTGAATTAAGTACTGACGTTGCGGACAGCCCCCGACCAGGCCGATTCGCAATGCAACCACCGGCATCTCCCGAGAAATGACAAATAGAGACGTAGGTGGATGAACGGACGAAGATTGACGAATAGTGACGGTGGTTCGCTTCGTCCAGCTTCGTCTAATCGTCACTCTTCATCTGGTGAGTCGTAATTCTCTACAAGGCTAATTGTAGGTTCATGCCTTCACTTACTTAACTTATGCGCACCGACCACATTCGCAATTTCTCTATCATCGCCCACATCGACCATGGCAAATCCACCCTGGCCGATCGTCTCATCCAGCTTACCGGCACGCTGACCGAGCGCGAGCTGCAGGATCAGGTGTTGGACAGCATGGATCTGGAACGAGAGAAGGGCGTCACCATCAAGGCCTCCGCGGTGCGGATGCTC
>CAZYSY010000231.1:0-2816 GCA_964650295.1 uncultured Caldilineales bacterium
CTCCGGGCGAAAAAACAGGCCGAAGCCAAGTACGTAAGCAGTTACTAATCGTGATACTGCTGATGACATTGTTGAGCGCCACCATCCCGCTGGCGACCATGATCGGTATTGTGCTCATCTATGTGAAGACACCGCGGCCTGAAGCAACTCGAGCAACGTTCGCAAGGGAAGGAGCGGACATCCTGAGACAACGCCGTTCAGGCGTGAAATCGCGTCTTCGGACCGATACAGTCTCACCGGGAATCATCGAGTTTTGTTTCCCAAAAACGATTGTGCTAAAATAAGCGTCGGAGCAAACATCATGATCTTCATTCGCCCGCGTAGCTCAGTGGATAGAGCGCCTGCCTCCGGAGCAGGAAGTCACAGGTTCGAATCCTGTCGCGGGTACTCTTTTTGACGCCTCGGGCAAACGCCTGGGGCGTTTTTTGTTGCGCGATTTATCACATCGTATCGAAGTAGTAGGCATTTCGTCATTGACGAAATCGTTATGGCAACTTATAATAAGAAAAGAGACCTTTTTTCATCCAACTTTTCATCGAACAAGGAGGAGTCTATGGCTGCAAAGAAGCTGCTATTTCTCGTTGGCGACTACGTAGAAGATTACGAAGTCATGGTGCCCTTTCAGGCCCTGGCAGCAGTGGGGTACACTGTCCACGCCGTTTGCCCCGGAAAGGCGGCAGGCGATGCGGTGCGCACAGCCATCCATGATTTTGAAGGGGATCAGACTTACAGCGAAAAGCGCGGGCATAACTTCACTTTGAACGCCACTTTCGACGAAGTCGATCCAGCCGATTACGCCGGGTTGGTTATTCCGGGCGGCCGCGCACCCGAATACATTCGCTTGACCCCGCGGGTGCTGGAGATCGCCCGACATTTCTTCGAGACGAACAAACCAGTCGCCGCCATCTGCCATGGCGCGCAGATTTTGGTCGCAGCGGGCGTGGTCAAGGGGCGCAAGCTCACCGCCTATCCTGCTGTGGGGCCAGACATCAACGCCGCGGGCGGAGAATACGTCGAGATTCCCGTGGACAAAGCCTACGTGGATGGCAATCTCGTCTCTGCTCCCGCCTGGCCAGCTCACCCCGAATGGATCGCTAAATTCCTGGAGGTGATGGGGGCCAAAATCGAACTTTGAGAGTCGCGCCGTTCCGCCAGACAAAGACCGGACATCGTTCTTTACGCGAATATCACACTGTTCGATAAACCTGTTTTCGACGTCCGAGGCCTGACGTTTGGCGGACGAGCGCTCTTTTTACCGGTTATTGTTGATACTAAACAGTTGTGTTGCATTTTTCATCAGTTTCCTGCATAATATGTTTTGCACATCAGTTTGTCTTTTTTGAATAGATGCAACTTATGACACCAATTCATTGAAATTGTCTCATTATCGAAAAATACATGAAGCGTAATTCGTGGGCGTCAAAGAAAGTCAATAATCCATTCCTATTCATCTAAGCCATGTGGCTCTCTCCAGGAGGTGATTTCACCATGACACTTTCCAAACGATTGATCTTCTCTTTTTTGATCCTGATGCTCTTCGCCTCAATGATTGTGGCTTGTAGTGGGGAGCCGGTGCAACTGTCAGACGAGAACGCCGATTTCGTTCTGGCCCTGCCGCGCCTGGTGGTGGATATCGACAGTGACGGCGTGCCCTCCGTTGCCGGTATCAGCCCCCGCCTGCTGGCCCTGCTCGGCGTTGACATCTCTCAGTTCGCCATGGATCCAGCTTATGTCGAATGGTTCACCCAGGCGAATGTGCAGCATATCGAATTCGTGCAAAAGGACGATGGCATTTACATCTTCGTCAACGGCGTGCTAATGCCCCATTTGGGATGGTCCACCGATGAGCTGAACAATCTGGCTGACACTCTTACCAAACTGAAGATCGTCAAGCCCGAGTTCGAAACAGTTCTGAATCTGGTGATTCCTATCATTCAGCACACTGGTCTGGATATCGCCCTGCGCTTCCCCAAACAGCCGACCGCCGAAGAGATTCCGCTGCGCGACGCCAATGTGCCCATCGAAGTGCCCACCAGAGAGGAAGCTGAGAATTCGGTGGCCATCATGAAGGCCCGCATCACCTTCGACGAAAACGGCGTTCCCTCCATCCTGGGCGTTTCCACGGAGGATCTGACCAACGCCGGTTTGGCCGACCTGAGAGGCGTTGGCCTGGCCCCGGAGACTATCGCCAATCTGCAAGAAGCGGACATTCAGAAAGTCACAGTCAAAACAACGCCTGAGGGCCTGGTCTTCTGGATCAATGACGAGCAGCTCCCCTATCTCGTATGGGGTGATGAATACCTGAATCAGGCGGCCGATCTTTACGCTCAACTCTACTTCATGCCTGGTTACGAACAACAGCGCGAGCTGGTGAAGACCCTCCTGCCGCTGTTGGATCAGGTCGATGGCGAGATCACTCTGGAATTCCCCCAATAATTTCCCCCCTCGCGCCGGTCTTCCCGGATGATCGTATGGCCTCCCGCCCGGGAGGCCCTGCGGTTGATCCCATGGACGCGTGAATGATATCCCGAAAAGGAGTGCTTAATGGATGTTCGTCGCAAATACGCCGGTTTACGTTTCCTGGCATTGCTCATCAAAATAGTTGCCTGGCTGGCCCTTATCTTCAGTGTTGTTGTCGCTATCTGGTTCTGGATACAGGGCGAAAAGGTTGCAGGATTGCGCTTAGGCGGGCGAAACTGGACTGGCGTTCTCTTCCTGCCTTTCGGCATTTACACCTTTATCCAGCTTTACATCATCGGTAGCATCATCTCTTTGTTCACCGATGTGGAGTATAACACCCGGGCCAACGCTACTGC
>CAZYSY010000232.1:0-13941 GCA_964650295.1 uncultured Caldilineales bacterium
ATACCCCATACCCCATACCCAAACTCATTCCTTTTATCAAAATACACATTTTTCCACCCCAAACAGGAGTTTTCATCCATGTTCGATCTGACCGACAAAATCGCTCTCGTCACCGGCGCTTCTCGCGGCATTGGCGCGGAGATCGCCCGGCAACTGGCCGCGGCGGGCGCCACCGTCATCGTCAACTACAACAGCAGCCAGGAGGCCGCCGAGCAGGTGGTGGCCGATATCGAGGCCGCGGGCGGCAAGGCTGTGGCCGTGCAGGCCGATGTTAGCGATTTCAAGCAGGCCAGTGATATGATCAAGACCGTCAAAAAGGACTTCGGGCGGCTGGATATCCTCGTCAACAATGCGGGCACCACCCGGGATAACGTCATCGCTCTGATGAAGGAGGATGACTGGGATGTGGTGATCAAGACCAATCTCAAGAGCGCCTGGAATTGCTCAAAGGCTGCTGCCCGACTGATGATGCGCCAGCGCTGGGGCCGGATCATCAACATCTCCAGCGTGGCCGGGGTGTATGGTAATGCGGGCCAAACCAACTACGCCGCGTCCAAAGCGGGCATGATCGGTCTGGCCAAGAGTCTGGCCAAGGAGATCGGGCCTCGTCATGTAACGGTCAATGTGGTTGCGCCCGGCTTTGTTCCCACCGATCTCACCAACTATTTGCTCGAGGATGAAGCGCTGGAGCGCACCATCATCGAAAACACGTCGGTGCGACGATTGGGAAGGCCCGAAGACGTGGCGGCATTGGTGGTTTATTTGGCTTCGGACGAGGCTGGATTTGTCACCGGTCAGGTGATTGCCGTGGATGGCGGTTTGGCGCTTTAGCCACGAGATGGTTATACTTTGCACATCATGGATAAAACGCCTGCCGGCAACGTGACCATTGCGCCACAAGTGCTAACCACCATCGTCGAGCAGACTGCCCTGAGCACGCAGGGAGTGCGGTCCCTGGCTTCGCGTTCTCCTCGCATGAAGTCGATGGAGGGACGCCGTGCAGTGGGGACGGGAGTCGAGGCGGTGGTGCAAGAGAATACGGTCTTCGTTGCTGTCAGCGTTAAGGCTGCGCCTGATACAAACATTCTGGTGCTGGCGGAAACGCTGCAACATGATATTGCTGGCAACATCGCACACATCCTCGATATGACAGTGGCTCGCGTGGATGTGTATGTTGGTGATGTTATCTTTTCGGAAGACGTGCCCAAATGACCCAACAATTTCAACGACATCTTGCAAGGCAAACAGCGCTTCAGATTCTTTACGAAATCGACATCACAGCACATCCGCCCGGCACGGTGCTAAGCAATCGTCTGCAAAGGGTCGAACCTCCCCTGATGGATGATCTTGCTCATTTTGTGCATGACATCATTTCGGGGGTAATGGCGACTCGTGAGCGTTTGGATATTGTAATCGGGCACTTTGCCCCCGAGTGGCCAGTCGACCAAATCGCGACCATCGATCGCAATATCTTGCGTATGGCATTGTGGGAAATGAATTATTATCATACCCCCACAAAAGTGGTCATCAATGAGGCTGTCGAACTCGCAAAAGAATTCGGGGCGGACACCAGCCCCAAATTCGTGAATGGCGTATTGGGCGCGGCCACCCGAAATCGAAAGACCATGCAGTCTCTGCTTGCGACTTCGCAGTCGCGCGCCATTCGAGAGTGATCGGACATGTTCAACATCGGCATGGGCGAACTTGTTTTCATCATCCTTCTGGCGTTGGTCGTCGTGGGCCCTGAGCGTCTACCCAAAATTATGCGCGAATTTGGGCGCATCGTGCGGCAAGTTCGTTTACTGGTCAATGAGTTCACCAGTCAGTTTGGCGATGAATTACAGTCGATTCAGGAGTTGCAACAGCCCATTCAAGAATTGCGACAACTCGCCAACGACATCGATCCTGTCAAACAGGTAACGAAGATCGCCGTAGGGTTGGACGCCAACGCTGGTGGAAACGCGCAGCCCCGGGCGCGAACAGCGGATGCGCTGAATCCACCAGCTTCTCCTAAGGCCTTAGTGAAACCCACGGCCGCGTTCAAAAGCCCACCCACAACCGAGACGAATCCCATAAAGATTATTGCCCGGGCCCAAAAAGCCAATGTACAACCCCCGGCTTCAGCTTTAGGGGATGATTCATGACCTCTAACGCCGAATCTCCGCCCCAGGCCAGCACCACTTTGGGGCCTGAAGATACGTCTACACCCGCACAACGTCCGCAGGATGATAATGCGCAGCCTTTGGTGGAACATCTGAAAGAGTTGCGCCATCGTCTGCTAAAAGCTACATTGGCCCTGATTCTCGGCATGGTCATTGGCTTGTTTTTTGCCAAGCCTTTTCTCGAGATTCTGATCTCGCCATTGCAGGGCGCGAGCGAGCTGCAGTTGCTCAAACCCACCGAATCCATCTTCATCTACCTCAAAGGGGCGTTGATTTTAGGGGTAATCCTTGCCAGTCCTTTCATTTTGTATCAAATTTTCGCTTTTATCGTTCCTGGATTAACCGATCGCGAGAAGAAAGGATTGTTTCTGGTTTTGCCTTTGGCGGCGGCGCTTTTTGCCCTGGGGGTTGCGTTCTCGTCATTTATCGTCCTGCCATTCACGCTCCGATATCTCACCACATTCCTCTCCGATTTGGCTATCAGTCAGTATTCCTTTGGAGAGTACATGAGTTTTGTGCTTAGCTTTTTACTGTGGTTGGGATTAGCTTTTGAATTGCCCCTTTTCATTGCTATTTTGGCTCGGTTGGGCGTTGTATCCCCCCAACAGTTGCAGCATACCTGGCGTTACGCCGTTGTTATCGTGGCCGTTTTGTCGGCGGTCATTACACCCACGCCCGATCCATTCACCATGTCGCTGGTCATGGTTCCGTTATTGGGTTTGTATGTGCTGGGCATCATCATGGCTCGCATCGCGTACAAGCCTCGCACCAGTCCGGCCTCTCGCGACAAGGAGGATCCGAAGAAGGAATCAATGTAGCGCCGTCGGTATCGATGAAATAGGCAGCAGACCAATCTGGCGTGGCGGCGCGAGTTTGTGAAGCATGATGCGTGAAATGTGATGCGCATTGCGACGTTTGTAAACTCGGTCGGGGTTGGCCCCGAGACCTTTTCGCCAACGCTGACAACTCCATTTTCAAAGCAGATCAGAATCCTGACGATGCTGTCTTCTTGATTTGCACATCACAAAAAAGGAGGTTCTTCGACGATGAAGGACAAAAAACGTGTGGTCATTCTGGGAGCGGCTGGCCGCGACTTCCACAACTTCAACCTCTTCTTCCGGGATAATCCCGCGTATGAGGTCGTGGCTTTTACCGCAACGCAAATTCCGAATATCGAAGGTCGACTCTATCCTCCCGAGTTGGCGGGGGAGTTTTACCCCCTGGGCATTCCTATTCTGCCTGAGGATGAATTGGAGCAGATTATACGCGAGCAGAATATCGATGTGGCGGTGTTTGCGTACAGCGATGTCGCTCACGAGTATGTGATGCATCTGGCTTCACGGGCAGCGGCCGCGGGGGCGGATTTCTGGCTGCTGGGGGCCAAAACCACCATGCTGGAGAGCAGCAAGCCGGTGGTTGCGGTGACTGCGGCCCGCACTGGTTGCGGCAAAAGCCAGACCACCCGCCATGTCACCGATATCCTGCGGGCCATGGGCAAGAAAGTCGTGGTGGTGCGCCATCCCATGCCCTACGGCGATCTGGCTCGGCAGGCGGTGCAGCGTTTCGCCACCTACGAGGACCTGGACAAGCACGACTGCACCATCGAGGAGCGGGAGGAGTACGAGCCCCATCTGGATCGGGGTCTGGTGGTGTACGCGGGCGTGGATTACGAGGCCATCCTGCGTCAGGCCGAGCAGGAGGCCGATATCGTGCTGTGGGATGGCGGCAACAATGATCTCTCTTTCTTCAAGCCCGATTTGCAGATCACGGTAGTGGACCCCCATCGCCCGGGCCATGAGATGCGCTACTGGCCCGGCGAGGCCAATGTGCGCATGGCCGACGTCGTCGTCATCAACAAAATCGATACAGCTAATTTTGAGGCGGTGCAGGAAGTGCGGCGCAACATCGCCCGCCTGAATCCCGAGGCTGTGGTGGTGGACGCGGCGTCTCCCATCTTCGTGGATGATCCGGCCGCCATCCGTGGCAAGCGAGTGCTGGTGGTGGAGGATGGCCCCACTCTGACCCACGGCGGCATGGCCTATGGCGCGGGCGTCATCGCGGCCAAACGCTTCGGCGCGGCTGAGATCATCGATCCCCGCCCCTGGGCAGTGGCCTCCATCGCCGACACCTACGCCAAATATCCAGATACCGGTGCCATCCTGCCTGCCATGGGGTATGGCGACGCCCAACTGCGCGATCTCGAAGCCACCATTAACCAGGTCCCTTGCGATCTGGTCATCGTAGGCACGCCCATCGATCTGGCTCGAGTTATCCATATCAACCATCCCAACCAGCGCGTGCGCTATGAGCTGCAGCCCATCGGTCAGCCCACGCTGGAGGCTCTTCTGAAGAAACGGTTGGGATAAT
Organism: uncultured Caldilineales bacterium; assembly: GCA_964650295.1. Taxonomy (GTDB): domain Bacteria; phylum Chloroflexota; class Anaerolineae; order J102; family J102; genus M2005. The sequence continues at coordinate 4,530 of CAZYSY010000232.1, forward strand.
GGCGCTTCTGGCGACGATGGTGACTGGCTTTGGGGCCTGCAAGCGACCAATCCTGCGCCAATCCACTTCATTTTGGTGTGTGCTTGGGCCAGGTGGTGCGCTGCCGCGCGGCGTCGCCGACCAGGTGCAAATGGCGCATGACCCAGGAGAGATTGGGCAGGATGCGCCAGGGGAGGCGGGCCAGCTGCAGAGGACGATCGGTCGCTACTCTGGCTCGAACGTGGTAAGATCGACATCTCCATAAACTCAGTTGGTCTGCGTCCGGCGAAGAATGCTCCCTATTTCGAAACGCCAAATTCAGTAGATCGCGATTTGCCATGATGCGCAGAGCCGGATGCGTGATCCGGCGGTGATTCGAGCGTCAAACCCGCCGGATTGCGAATCCGGCTCCGAAGCGGGCTTCCCAAGGCGGATTCGTAATCCGACCGGCCAAAAAATAAAAGCGCCCCCAAGCTGAAACGCACCCGGATACACTACCGGCATTTGCAGATTTTGATATTAACATTGGATAATAGATACTTCGAGTATGCCCGCTGAACATCTTGAAACGCTCATTCTTCTCGAAACCAATATCGATGATATGCCCGCGGAGTGGCTGGGCCCGGTATTGCAGCAGCTTCTGGATGCGGGCGCATTGGATGCCTGGTTCTCGCCCATCCAGATGAAGAAAAACCGCCCTGCGGTACAGCTCAGCGCCCTGTGTCAGCCCCACAAAGCGCCAGAGCTGCGAGCATTGCTTTTTGCCCACACCAGCACCCTGGGCGTGCGTCAACGTGTGGTGCAACGGTATGGCCTATCGCGGCGTGTGGAAGTCGTGCGCACCCGATTTGGGCCGATTCGCGTCAAGCTGGCCGAGTATGCGCCGGGCCAGTGGAAGGCTGCTCCCGAGTTCGAAGATTGCTTGGTCGCGGCTCGGACGCATGGCGTCTCTCTGCGTGAGGTCTATCGCGAAGTGATTTCTGACCCCACTCTCGAATCGAGTGGGTAAACGCCACGCTGGCGCTGGTTAGGCCATGGTCAAGGTCGACGCACGTATAGCGTCGTTTATGGATTTTTTACAACGTTTGTTTTTTATCACGTTTCCATCCCACAAGGAGTAGCTAAAATGATTCGCAGAATTGTTGGGAAAGCCGTTTTTATTGGGGCTTTTCTTGCGTTTCTGGCCTTCTTTTCTGGCCATTCATTTGCACAAGAAGGGGGCGTTAAGCCCATTCATTTGATTACTGGGGAAGTGGCGTTGCAAATGATCCCTCCTGATCAGGTGCAAGTCGCCCCAGACGCTATTTTCGACGGCAAGTATTTCAAGATCATTCAGTTTAGGGAACTGCCCACGTATGAGATGCGCCAGCAGTGGGAGAGTGAAGGGCTCCATCTGGTGGATTATCTGCCCGATGACGCTTATTTCGCGGTTATCGATCAGGGGTTTGATTTGCAGAAATTATCGGGGTTGATCACCACCATCGCACCGGTAAGCGATGAATTTCGCTTCGAGCCCGCGTTCACAGCCATGCGCGGTCGTTTGGGCGAGTTGCCCAATGGCGAAGCGCGGCTTACCATCACTTACTACAAGCCATTGAACGCCCAGCGGGTGATCGATGATCTCACAGCTCGCGGGGTGCGGATCGAGAGACATCGCGATTATTCCAGCCAGTTGGATATCGTGGTCCCCGCCGCTTTGGTGGATGCCATCGCAGCGTTGCCTTACATTCAATTTGTGGGCCCCGCCTTTGATGAAACCAAAGTGATTTTGGAAGAAGGCGACGGTGACCCCAAGCCGGAATCCTATTTTCATAACACCACCGGGCGTTCCAATTATCTCAACAGCGGTTTCAACGGCCTCACTTACAACGGCGACGGCGTGACCATCGCCATCGGCGAAGGGGGCACTGCAGACAATTATGTGGAGGTGCAGGGACGGCTCATCGAAAAAGTGACGGGAGATGTGGGACATCACAAGGTTGGCTGCATCCGTAACGCCGCGGGCGGCGGGAATGAAGACCCCACCGAACGCAACAACGCCTGGGGCTCAACCGTCATGAGCGTCGGCGGCACGCCCGATTATGTGGCTTACTACAACTCCGACAATCTGCGCTTTACCAATCACTCCTTTGGCAGCGGCGTTGGGGGCGGCTATTGTTCCACGGCCCGAGATCACGATCTACGCATCCAGTCCTATCCTGCCCACATCATTTCCTATTCCGCAGGCAACGTAGGAGGCAGCACCGGCTATCCACCTTACGATGGCTTTTCGGGGTGGGCCAACATCACCGGCTGTTACAAACAGAACAAAAACCACTTCGCCATCGGCGCGCTTTCCCGTGAAGATGAGCTGGAAAGCTTCAGCAGTCGCGGGCCGGCCTATGATGGCCGTATTTTGCCCCAACTGGCCATCGAGGGCGAAGAGGGCACCTCTTATGCTTCCCCCAAGATCATCGGCATCATGGCGATCATGGCCCAGGCTTATAAGGACAAACATGGCGGACAGGAGGCTCCCTCCACTTTGCTACGGGCCATTCTCATGGATACTGCGGATGAAGAAGATAATCCGGGTCCTGACTTCCGCACGGGCTATGGCCGTCCTAATGTGCGCCGGGCTTACGATGTGCTGGATGCAGGACAATTTTTCTCCAGCACCATCACCAACACCAATGACATCAACCTCCATACCATCAACGTGCCCGCGAACACGACGCAGCTGCGGGTTATGCTCATGTGGCCCGATAAAGCCGCCGCGGTCAACGCGGATCCCGCCATCGTCAACGACCTGGACCTGCTCATCACCGATACGGTGGGCACAGGCTATCAGCCCTGGGTGCTGGATCACACCGCAGACCCGGCCAAACTGGAGCTCCCTGCGGTGCGGGGCGAGGATCATCTCAACACCATGGAGCAGGTCACGGTGGACAATCCCGGCTCCGGCAATTGGACCATTCAGGTCAAGGGCTACAACGTGCCCGAAGGCCCTCAGACCTACTACATCGTCTATGAGTTCCTGGTGGATGAGCTGAAATTCATGTTCCCCTTGAAGGATGTACGGCTGGCTTCGGGCGATACATACAATCTGAAATGGGACAGCTACGGCCCTAGTGGAACTTTCGCTCTGGATTATCAGATCGATGGCGGAACCTGGACCAGCATCGCCACGGGCGTGGACGCGGATAGCCGCGTGTATCAATGGACTGCGCCCGATGTTGCGCCGGGCATCCACACCATCAAATTCAGGGTGACGCGAGGAAGCACGACCGCGGAGAGCGATGTCAACTACATCGGCGCTGTGCCCGAAAATTTCTCGCTGGATTGGGCCTGTGGCGATACTGTGCAGCTCTCGTGGCTGCCCGTGCCTGGAGCGGATGGTTATAACATCTATCATCTCGGCGCCAAATACATGGAGAAGGTGGACGCCTCGCAGATCACTTTCGATGGGACTACCGCGATTGTGACGGGGCTCAGCACCACCGATCGCGAAATGTTTGCGGTCAGCGCTTATACCGGGGCCAATGAAGGCTTGCGCACCTTGGGCATTCTCAAAGAGTCAGGCGATGTCAATTGCTACAATGTCAAGACCAACAATGCCCTGCCCGTGGACAAGGTCAATCTCACCTTCAACGGTTTCGTGAACCCACACGACACCACCATGACCGACGTCCATTTCGAGTACGGTTCGGACGCCAGCTATGGCTCATCCACATCGAACATCCCCATCACCGTCAGCGGACACGATGTGCAGAAGGTCAGCGCCACCATCAGTTCCACCCTCACCAGCCGTAACGATGTCATACACTATCGCCTGGTGGGCAAGTCGGATGGCGCGGATGTCGCCAGCGATGACCATGAGACCCGGTTGGCGCCGGGGAATGGCTTCGAGTTCGATGGTTCGGATGATGACATCAACATGGGGCGGCGGTTCCAGATCCTCGGCAACGCGTCGCGTTCTGTGGCCATGTGGGCGTATGCCCGTGAGTTCGATTGGAATGGTCTCTTCCAGGCTGGTGCAACGGGCGCCACTGCCGGCGACTTCGCCTTTTCGACCACCGGCAACGAAGACGTGTGGCGCATGGAGACATGGGATTGGGCCAATGGCACCACCGATATCACCCTGCCTGGTAGTAAAGATTCCTGGCACTTCTACGCGATCACTTACGATGGCGCTGGCACGCTGAAAGTCTACTACGACGGCCAGTTGATGAAGACCAAGACGGGCATCACCCTGAATACACAAGCCAACGATGTGTATCTGGGCCGCCACGGAGGCGACATGTTCAATGGCTTCATCGATGAAGCCAGTTTTTGGGATATCAGCCTGACGCAGGCCCAAATCCGAAAGATGATGCACCATCCCTTGTTCGGTGATGAGGCGGGATTACTGGCTTACTACAACTTCGATGGACGCGCGGACAAGGTCCGTAATATCGTCGATGGCCGTGACGCCGCCATGGAGGGCGGTATTGCCAAGACCACTTCATCCGCGCCCATGGGCAATGGCGTCACCGAGGTGCGCACCGAAACGATTGGAGCCGTCAATTTCCCCCTGGTTGGCGTCTCTATGGACTTCTCTGCAGCAGGCGGCGCCGAACTCATCGCCTCGAAGATCAATGTTGAGCCCAACGCCGAAGGCGGTCTGCCAGCGGGCAGCGACATCTTCGACGAGCAGTACTGGGTTATTCATCGTGATGGCTCGGGCAGCTTTGCTGCAGATGTGACATTCAGCCTGGCCGAAGACCTGACCGCCACCGACGAAAGCAATCCCATGCAAATTCAGCTCTTCGCCCGGGAGCGAGGCGCAATCGGAGATTGGAGCTTCGTCGCCACGGCCAACGCCGTCGATGCGGCCAACGATAAGGTCACTTTCGAGAATATCGATGCATTCGACAAACAATTCATCATCGTCCGCAATCCCAATCCCTTCCTTGCCGTCGATCCCGAAACCCTCAACTTCCCCAACGCCCATCCCGCTTGCGATCCTCGCAACTACCAGCTTACCGGCGTCAACCTCACCGATGATGTCACAGTGACGGCTTCCGCCAATTTCCAGGTCTCCACCAACGCCACCAGCGGCTTCGCCGACTCTTTGACCATCACCCCGACCAGTGGTTCGGTGGATCAAACCATCTATGTGAAGCTGAGCGCCACGGCTGCGGGCGTGTATTCGGGCACGGTGACCAATGCCAGCCCAGGTGCAGACACGCGCACCGTCACCATTCCCGATTTCAAGGTCACGCAATGGTCGGATTACGCGAATCAGGCCATGCGATTCGATGGCTCCAACGATTACCTGGACATCCTCGATCTAGAGTGGAATCCCCAGAGCCAGTTCACCCTGGAATTTTGGCTGAACCCTGCGGCTTACAGCGACTGGGATCAGCGTGTCGGCAATGGCTGGGGCGAATTCTTGTTCGAGAGCAATGCCGCGTCCGCCCAGACCGTGGATGTGGGCGTCAACAACAACGCCTACATTCGCCCACCCGACGGCACTTTGCAAACCAACGTTTGGCAACATTACGCCTTTACTCTGGATGGAACCAACGCCAGGCTCTACAAGAACGGCCAGCTGGTGGGCCAGATATCCAATTCAGATCCACTGAACAAAATCCTGAGCCATTTCCGCATCGGCGATAACAACACCTATACGCTGAATGGACTCATGGATGAATTCCGGCTGTGGGATACCGTGCGCACCCAGGCTGAAATTCAAGATAACATGCACAATGTGATCACCAGCACCACGCCCGGGCTCATCGCTTATCTGCAATTCAACAACGATCCTGCAGATGTCACCGACTATTCGGCGCAATGCCAGCGCATCGTGGCCTACAATGATCCCACGCTGGAGCTTTCCACTGCGCCCGTGGGCACAGAAAGCGAATTCGTGCAAACGACTACGCCTACTTCGGTGGGGGATGCGGGCAAGGCCATGACCGTGACCATTACCTCCACCCCCGACGCCTCCAACTATCTGGGCATTTATCGCACTGGCGAAGGAGATGGCGTCGTCGATTCAGGAGAGACTTTCCCCGCGGGCATCACGCAGCGGGCCAACATCTTCTGGGGCGTGGAGGAATATGGCGATGTGACTGCAGATCTGGTCATCGATTACAGCAACGTCACAGGCATTGGTCTGAACGGCGTGAAGTTGTTGAAACGGGCGGACGCAGCCAGCGCCTGGGTGGATGTGACCGCAGACTTCACCCATGACGCGGTCAACCACACCTTCACCAAGACCGGAGTCACTGATTTCTCCGAATTCACTGTCGCCAGCGCTTGCGCCGCGGCCGCAGCGCCCGCCGACAACGAAATCGCACTCACCGGAACCGATAACCAGGATGTCCTTCTCTCATGGCAAGACAACTCCGCCAACACCGGCGGGTATGAGATTCATCGCAGCACCGCCCCTTACTTCACGCCCGACGCCAGCAACCTCCACGCTTCCGTGGCAGCAGGCTCCACCTCCTACACCGATAGTGGCGCCGCGGGCGATCCGGCCAGCAACTTCTTCTATGTCATCCTGGGCAAGAACAGTTGCGGCGATGTGTCGAGCTTCGAGAAGCGTCTGGGCGAATTCGACTTCGCTCTGATTCCAGGCAACTGACGTACCGGTTCCGTTTGCATCCACTCCTCCGTCCGATGTGCTCTCCGCATATCGGACGGATTTATTTTTACAGAACTGCGTTGCACTGGGGAGGTGCGCCACAATCGAGCCCACAGGCCTTTGTGCGAGTCGTTACTCTGTCCCCGGCGTCAGTGCGAAATCGAACTCGCCCACCCGGGATGAAATGAAACTGCCGCCATCGCTGCGCAGAACCACCACCCGGTAGTAGTGATTCGCGGCGGGATCGCCCAATGCCGTGGAATCGTCGTATCGCCAGGGCGCTGCGGTGACTACTGCCGTCCAGATGTGCCTGAGCCCGAAATCGGGCCTCTCTCCCCGCCACACCTGATAGCGGAGGTCTCCCTCGACATGATTCCAACTCAAGCGCAAGGTCGTGGCGTCTTGCACCGTGAGCGTGAGCCCGGGCGCGAATGTGGGGGACGCCTGAGGCTGCGCCGTCACCACATCGGTGATGAGCGGACTGCCATCCAGCATGGCGTTCAAGGTGAGCGTGTAGGGCGCGCCGTTGGTCAGGCCCGTCAGCGAGTAACCTCGATCCTCGATGGGGATGCCGCTGATGGGCGAGGGGTGTTCCCCCGCGGGCCCGGCGTAGCTGAGGCGCCAGGTCGCGCTCACAGGCAGGGTAGCGGTGACCTCCCAGGTGGGATGCAGGGCCGCGGCATCGGGCGCAGCCCACACGTGCATGGGCGCCACCGCGCCGCGATAGAAATTGTGGTCGATTCCGGGCCAGGTCAGGCCATCATAAGCAGCGCCGCGGGTGTACATCTGCAAATTGCCGGGCGTATAGCGCTGCCAGATTGTGTCGGCATCATAGGGAGCATGTTCGATGGCTGACATATCCAGCTCAGGGTCCTCTTCCAGGCCCGCCGCCTCCCAATTCACGCCCGAATCAGCACGAAACACAGCCAACGAGTTGTAATCCCCGCCATCGCCAAAATCACGGAACAGCTCGAGCGGCCCGGAAGCGAGACGGTGGAAGACATCGCCATCGTAGTGGGCGCCCGAGTCGGCATGGTCGCCGCGAAAGATGGTGCGATCGTCCAGAGCCAGGAAAATGTTGTTGTAGATGAACTTTTCGGGATTGGCGGTGATGGCGTGGGGGCCCGCGGGCGTGGTTTCGTAGCCATTCTTGCGGGTGATGATGGTGTTGTTGTAGACCTTCCACCACGCGGCCTCATCCTCACCATGGGAGCCAAAAGGATCGATGACCGTCCACACGGGCCAGTCATCACCCCGATAATTGCCCTCGCGCCCGCCGTGCTGGTAGATCGACGCGTCGATGATGTTGTGATGGACGTACACATGCCCCAGCGGATCAGCGTCGGCGCCGGTCATGGAAACGCCCGAGCCCACGCTCCACAGCACATTGTGTGCGATCTCCACATCTGCGATGCCAGGGCGAAGGTCCAGCGCATCGTCTCGCATCTCCAGAAATCGATTGTGCTCGATGTGCACGCCCACCGATCCATCCATCACCCCCACGCCATCCATGCTCTTGCGAAACACGCAATCGCGAATATCGAACCCCGAGAGGTTGCCCGAGATGGCCTTGGATTGGTGCTCGGGATAGGCCTCGGCAACTTCATGACCGGCGTTCTTCACGTCGGTCCAATATACATACTGGGGCATGCCGCCGTCGAATTCGCATTGTCGGATATCGAAATCATGGGCGTCTCGCACCACCATGCCATAACTTCCGGCATGGAAGGCGCAGTTCTGGAAGCGGACATGATGGCTGGCGTTGCGCACATCAAACAGATATTTGGCATGAGAAAAGCCCAAATTGCGAAACTGCACATAACTCGCGGCATCCAAATAAATTAGTGTCGAGGAGAAAAAGGGGACAATATTGTTGTGATTGGGATTCACATCTGCAGGAATGGGGGTGATGGCCTCGCCGTTGGCGTCGATGAGATCGTTGGGATTCTGAGCGAGCCGGATGTAGAGATGGCCATCGGCCCGCAGTTGGATGCCTGGCCCCTGGTAGATGGGATCGTAACCGTTCACAGGCCCGTAGTTGGTGGATTCGAGGTTGGCGTCGCTGTCGTAAGTGACCAGATGCAGCAGATCATCCACCAGCCAGGCGCCCACTTCATCGGCGGAGAATGTATCGATGCTGCGATAAAGATCGATGCCCGCATCCACCAGCTCCCAACGCGTGTTGGGCGCGTTCAGAAAATCGTCGATGCCGCCATCCACCACCGCCTCTTCGCCAGGATAAGCCTCGATAGTGATGGGCGCAGCCTCTGCGCCCTGCAAGTCGATGGTGAGATGGTGTTCGTAGTAGGTCCCCTGACGCAGTTGCAGGGTGTCGCCCGGGGCCAGTTGGGTGAGGGCGTGGGCCAGCGTGGCCCAGGGGTGGTCGATGGAACCGTCATTGACATCGTCGCCATCTGGGGCCAGATAATACGTGACGCCGGTCTGGGCCGGGGGGAACGCGGCCAATGCAGCGCTGGCGTGCATCGAAAACAGAACGAACAGAATGAAGAAACTGCTTACAACGACTTGCTTGAACATGAAAACCTTCAACCTTCGAACTTTGAATTTTCGAACCTTCAACCCACTATTCTCCCGGCGTCAGTGCGAAATCGAACTCGCCCACCCGGGCAGAGATGGTGGCGTCGCCATCGTTTCGCATGCCCATTACCCGATAGTAGTGATTTGCCGCGGGATTGCCCAGCGCGCCCGGATCATCGAATTGCCAGGGCGATGCAGTCACCCAGCCGGCATCAGCCCCGGCCAGGGTAAAATAAGGGGTGTTGCTGCGCCACACCTGATATTGCCGATAATCTGCATCTTCATCCC
>CAZYSY010000233.1:0-28384 GCA_964650295.1 uncultured Caldilineales bacterium
GCCGGTCGCGCCGCCATAGCTCTCCATGAGTTGCAGCCCCGCCTCGATGGCGTGTTCATCCCATGGGTTGACTACCAGATTGACGCTTAGCTTTCCCGAGGCCGCCTCGTCGGGCGAGATCTTGGGAAGCTCCGCAGTATCTGGCGTTTGTTTGATACAAACCAGATAGCGCATATTCAACTCTCCTTGTTTGAATAGAGATGGTTCGATATGACAACGTGAAAACGCACTTCACGAAGATGCCGAATGGATGGCGCCTCCTCCCAAAGATCGACCCCGCGCCCAGACCACAAATCCCCCATCACTATGGACGCTATTGAGAATCGATGGCTAGAAATAACGGGAGATGAAATCGAATGCGTCATTGCAGCGATACGTCAAAGGTGAATCGAAGGCGCTTATGGCTCAGTGGCAATTATACTTTTTTATGACGCAGCGCGCAACATTCCTCGGAGGGTTGGGTGCTGCGCTGCAAAAACTACCCCGTGCGTAGCTCCTTTAGCATTTCTGCACGACGCCGTAAGTGGCTACGGGCCTTGTCATCTTGCGCCTCGAACGCTTCTGCGAGCATTTTCTCCGCTTCGTGGGTGTCGAGTAAGGTTCGATGTGTTGCAAATGCCCGGGCTGCAGCTTCGTCATCTGACGCCTGCACAAAGGCAATGACGGCTCGAGCCAGAGGCGTTTGCCGCTCATAGGCTTTTATGGCCCGGATTTCTTTCAATGCTTCCAGGCGTTGGCGCAGGGCTTCAGCGGTTTCGTAATCTCCTACGCTGAGCGCTCTGTCGATGCTTTTCTGCACGAGGCTACTGAAGTCCTCTATCGTAAGCAAGGGGACGTGTTCGCTCAGCTCCAGCAATTCTTCGCGATTCGTTGTCGCCGCGAATGCATGGAGAACGCTGTTGAAGAGCCATTCTTGATATGCGGCTCGCAGGTCGATGTCGGCATCGAGTGCCGCGTGGAGCGTGGCATCATCTTTGACGCCTGCGGCGAGCAGGCGATTTTTCAGTTCTGGAGGAAGTGGTGGAAGTTGTGCCATGTGATTGATGCATCTATGGGGGGCGATCGTATCAGGTCAGAGGAGAACGCCCTAGGGGGAGATCGGGTTATTTGATTTCATTTTCGTGGTTTTCTTGGTAAGCATTGGTGAAGTGAGACATCGTAACCAAATCGTTCCGTTCGAACCAACCAATGCGTCGCCAAAAGTCAATGGCCGGAGTGTTGGTTTTGATGACGAAAAGGTGGCATTTGTTGATGTCGATGGCTCGCATCGCCTCAAGCGCTCGCTCGACCAATGCCCGACCAATGCCCTGTTTGCGATAAGCTTTATCCACGGCGAGGTGGTGGAGATAGCCTCGCCGTCCATCATGCCCGCAAAGCACTGTGCCGATCAGTCGATGCCCATCCCGTGCTACGAAGCTCAGGCCCGGGTTGCGTTTTAAATAACGAGCGATATGCTGGCGTTTATCAGCTGGACGCAATCCCATGCCCTCGGTGATCTGCCAAAGCGCCATGGCTTCGTCGTAGTCTTGCATGGTCATCGGATGGATGTGGATGGAAGGGTTCATGTTGTTGGCATGGGGAGATGAGCGTATTTCGTCCGAACGGCTCGCGGTTCTTTCTGCCCGGAGTGAGGATGACGATTATTCCATAGGAGATAGCCAGCGTTCACGTTTGCTACCTTCAGCAGCCCAACCTGTGAGACCATCCGCGCGCTTAACTTTCCACCAACGGACGCCATCCAGTATGACGGGGCCATCGATAACTTGCAGTGTGACGCCGCCTTTTACTCTTTTTTTCAAAAGACCGCGGATTCCAGGCTCATAGCGGATGCTTAGATGACGGCCATAGGAGGTTGTGATCATCACTTCGTCACCCAGACGGACAGGACGGTTGACCGGGCGTTTGTCTCCTAAGTTGCCTGTCAGCCAGATGTCCGCGCCATCACTGCCCGCCACCCATCCTGCCCTGCCATATCGGTCATCGACATGCCACCAGATGTAGCCATCGGCTTCAACTGGGCCTTCGGTGACGACTACAACCGCGTTGGGAGGAAAGTTGCCTAGTCGACGAGCGTTTGCAGCAGGGGTCTCGCGAATATTTAGGCCTGTGCGGGCGATAATGCGTGCGGCCTGGCCCAATTGAATCTCACCCGGAAAAGGTGTGGGGGTGGGCGTGGGGGTGATGGGGGTGGGGGTGGCTGTGGGGGTGAGAGTTTGATAAAGCGCCTGCACTACCGGAGCTGATGTGGGCGTGGCGGATGGTTTTTTGACCGGAGCGACGGTCATTATCGGAGATGGTGTGCGGTGGATGTGATGGTTTGGTGTGGGCTGCGGGGGCGGCACGAAGCTGCCGCAGCCTGATGCGCCGAGCAGGAGGCCCATCAGAAACATCGTTGGGAGGAGATGAAGTGAACGGAGGTGAAACACTGGAAGATCAAGGAAAAGCATGAAGTCCAAGGTCGTTGAACTTCGTCATTTAGGAGGAAGTTTCTTTCGGCGTTTTACTTTTTAGCAAAATGTTTGTCGAGATTGGATTGTAACGCCCCTGTCTCTCAGCGTCAATTTCGGTAGGACATGATAAAATAGAAAGCAAAGGTCATGGCCAACGCTGATGATGTTTCATTCTTGGCCTCAATCATTGCATTTTTCTTCTTGGCGTAACATAATCCCACGCATGAGCCTCTCTCTTTATTCTCAATATCGCCAGCATCAATTGGAAGCGTTGTTGGAGATTACCCGCACCTTTGCTTCCAGTCCCGATCTCTCTACGCTTCTACGTACGATTTTAGGATATGCGGCTGATTTGGTGCGGGCTGATTTTGGTTACATCGCCCTGACGACGACATCGGGCGTTTTGCGTATTACCACCGGGTATCGTTTACCCACGGCTGTGTTCGAGATGCTTTCGCCTTATCTGGCTCAAAAACGCCCAGTGGAGGAGTTTTGGACCGAGCAGGAGTTGCGTAGGCAACTGGCGTTGGTGAACGAGGTTGTTGCGGCTGCTGTGGAGCAGGTGGTGGCGTTGCCTTTGGTGTTGGAAGATGAAGAGGTTGTGGGCGGCATTTTTCTTTTTCGTACGGGCGCTACAGCTTTTACGCCCGGAGATCGCGTTTTACTGCGAGATTTTGCGGATCAGGCCGCGGTGGCGGTGCGAAATGCCCGTCAGGTGGAGCAATTGCGCACCGAGAAGGCTCGGGTCGAAGCCATCATCGAGAATAATCCCAACGGTATTATGATTCTTGATCCTCAGTTAAGGGTGGAGATCATCAACCGGGCGTTGTCTCGTTTGTTGGACGTTTCGGTAGATGATGTGGCAGGCAAACCGTGTGCGCAGGTGCTGCTGCTTGAAAATCGCACCGGAGAGCATCTTTGCCTGACTGAGGGGGCGCCGCCACCCCCAACACGCGTGCTTTATGGTGAGGGGGATGTCGTTCGTCCTGGACGTAAACGAATTACGGTGGGTGTGAGCTATTCGCCGCTTTTCGGCACTGATGGCAGTCTTCTCAATATCATCATCACTTTTGTGGATATTACTCGTTATCGCGAGGCTGAGGAGTTAAAATCCACCTTTATCTCGGTGATTTCTCACGAACTCAAGACGCCTGTGAGTTTGATCAAAGGCTATGCGGGCACGCTGGCCCGAGAGGATGTGGTGCACGATCCTGAGTTCGTGCGCGAAAGCGCCCAAATCATCGTGGAGGAAGCAGATCGGTTAACTGAGCTGATCGATAATTTGTTGGATGCTTCTCGTATTCAGGCCGGGGCGCTTTCGTTGGATTTGCAGCCTCTGGATTTGGCGTCGCTGGCGCGCAAGGTCGCCGAGCGTTTTGGCGCCCAAACCAATCGTCATCAAATCGTGTTGGAGGTGCCAGATGATTTACCTCTGGTCATGGCGGATGAGCGCCGCTTGCGTCAGGTGTTCGATAATCTCATCAATAACGCCATCAAGTATTCGCCCGATGGTGGGAAAATTGTGATCGGGGCGCACCAAGATCAGGATTATGTGTTTGTGTTTGTGCAGGATGAGGGCATCGGTATTCCTGTGGAGGATCAAGAGGCCATCTTTGAGAGCTTTTACCGGGTGGATTCGAGTCTGAAACGTAGCACTCAAGGGGCGGGATTAGGGTTGTTTTTGGTTCGGGCCATTGTGCAGGCGATGGGAGGAGATATTTGGGTGAAAAGTGAGCCCGGCAAAGGGTCTGCTTTCATCTTTACGTTGCCGGTTGCCGCCTCCTGAACAGATCGTCAGAAGTTTCAGGGGCGTTTATGCGCCTACATAGCGGGCATAGATGCTCTTGGCCAGATTGGGGTCCTCGGTGCCCTTGATGATGGCCCGCCCATCGGGAAAGAGGGTGATTTCATAATCATCGATGCGCGCCCGCAATAGGTATTCGTTTATATCCACCACCCCCAATGGTTTCAGTCGTTGGGCGATTTCGGGCAAGGAGAGGTGAGCCCCTGGGTTGGTAATCTGCACGGCGTTGCGTCCACATAGCGTCACGCTGCGGCTGCCTGCATCTGCATTCAGAAAACGGTATTCTCCTTTGTCGCAAGCCGGACAATCGGGGTTGCGGCTGGCAATGCCAAATTGATCGAAGGTGTTATCCCACAGGTCTACCATCATCATGCCGCGATTGATCTCGCCTCGCCTCGAAAGTAGTTTCATGGTTTCGGCCGCACTAATGGAGGCCATCAAAGTGACGATGGGCCCGATGACGCCCGCGGTGTCGCAGGTGGGACCACCTCCAGGAGGCTCTGGTCCCAGCATGCATTGCAGACAAGGCGTCGCCTCTCGTCCAACGTGCTTCGCGGCGCCATCGGGGATGATGGTGGCGGTCATGCCGTAGGAGGCGACCACGCCGGTGTACACCCAAGGCAGCCCCAGAGCGAGCGTGACATCATTGATGAGGTAGCGCGTCTCGAAATTGTCGGTGCCATCTAAAATGATATCCACATCTTGCGTCAAGGCGATGGCGTTGCTGGCGTTGAAATCGGCCACCACAGGTTCGATTGTGATATCACTGTTGGCGGCGCGCAGGCGTTCGGCTGCGGCTACTGCCTTGGGGCGGCTTTGGGCCGCGTCAGCTTCTGTGAATAGCATCTGCCGGTGCAGGTTGTTCTGTTCTACGAAGTCGCGATCGATTAGGCGCAGAAATCCCACGCCCGCCCGGGCAAGCAGCATGGCCTGGGCGGATCCTGTGGCCCCACAACCAATGATGGCCACCCGTCCGGCCAGGAGCTTGCGCTGTCCCTGCTCGCCCAAGCCGTGGAAGATCAGTTGACGTTGATAACGGGAAATGTCGTGTATGTTCATAAGGAGTTCGAGGTGAAATAGTGATCTGTTCGTACTTTCTTCATCTCAGAGTAAATAGACGAAGGTGAAGAGCCTGTTTAGAGCGTACTTTGCGTCGATTTTCGGTGTTTCGAATCAAAAATGCGTATGAAGTAACTGCCAGGCTGCGGCCAGCACGCTTTCTGTGGGGATGTCGCGTACGCAGGCATGGTGCGAAACATCGGGCCAATCGAGTTTTCCGCAAGGGGCGCACTCCCATGGGCTCGTGATGGTGATGTGCTGAGCTGGATCGCCCCATGGCCCAAACAGTGCAGGGTCGGCAGGGCCGTAAAGATGCACGGTGGGCGTATTCACGGCGACGGCCAGATGTAGCACCCCACTATCAGGCCCCATTACCAGGTCAGCTCGATGCAGCAAGGCGGCCAGGGCGCCGAACTTGGTCTGCCCCCCCAGGTCGATGACGTTACCAGAGGGCGCTGACGCTACGGTTCGGGTCATGCTGGTTTCATCGGAACTGCCAGTGACTACCACCCGCACGCCTGCTTTGACCAATTGGCTTGCGATATCTCGCCATTTTTCAGGCGTCCATAGTTTTACCGCCGCTCCCGCACCAGGATGAATGACCGTCAGGGGGTGAATATCATCCACGCCAAAGATATCAAACAGCAGCTTATCGGCTTCGCCTAATTCGCGTGAAGTGAGATGGAAACTCAGAGGATGATCCGTTGCGTTGGGTTGCAGTCGGTCGTTGGTCAGGGTTGCAATTAAGCGTAAGTTGCTGGCCGCTGTATGTTCCTGCGTCCGGGGTATTGTCTGACTAAGCCATGGTTTTGTCTCGGGCGTGTCAAAGCCCAAGCGGAGGGGAATATTGGCGAAATGAGCCAACATCGCCCCCCACCAGTGGTCGGGTCGGGCAATGATGGCGGCGTGATAGCGCCTGGATTTGATCTGCCTTCCCCAATGCCATAGCAGCTGCCATCTGGTCGCAACTGATGCGCGTTTCTCGCGTTCGAAAGCAGGGAAGGGGATTTCGATGTATTCGTCGTAGGCTCCGGCCAGACCAGGGAGGGCTGCTTTGCTCCAAGGCCCGACGGCCAGGGTAATGTGGGCTTGCGGCAATCGGTCCCGTAGCCAGCGCAGGGCCGGACCCAACAAAAGTAGATCTCCCAGATGATCGGGCCGAATGATGAGAATGCGGGCTGTTGCGAGCTGTGAGGGGGCCAACTTACGCCCGCGTTCTCCGCGAAGGCCTAGCGCCAGACAGCGAGTCAGCCACGCTCGCACGCGGGCCTGGCTGTGTGGTTGGACGTTCGCCTTTGGGGGATGCGGATAAGCGGGCATGGGATCATTTTACGACGAAGTGCTCGATGTAGTGCAGACAATTCGTAATGTCTGAGCCGAGAGGAGATGACGAATGTGGAGGCAGGAAGCGCCCTCTATCCAGCGTTTTGATTCCTTAGCGCATTCGTTTGATTTCGAATCGAGCGAAGTCATTGGCCACTGTGGTGGCCGGAAAGATGGCTCGGGCCTCAGCCAGGATGTCTTCGCCGCTGTAACGCCGGGAGATATGGGTGAGGATGAGTTGTCGTACGGCTGCATCGCGAGCCAGCTGTGCGGCCTGTGCCGCGGTTAGATGGCCATATTGCCGGGCCAATTCTTTGTCTTGTTCCAGATAAGTGGCTTCTACGACCAGCGCTTCAGCATTTTTCACCACTGGCGATAAGCCGCGTGCACGCGCCAGGTCGCCAATGAAGACCAGACGCGCTCCCTGGCGGGGCGGTCCCAGCACGTCGTCGGGATGAATCACCCGGCCGTCAGGTAGTGTAATGTGTTCCCCTTCCACCAGCCGCCGCCGCTCGGGTCCTGCTGGCACGCCTAACGCATCTGCCTTCGCGACCAAAAAAGGTCGATGGGGCGTTTCGATGAATTGGTATCCATAGCAATCAGGCCCACGATGCACGACCGGAAAAGCCTCGACTTGAAGATGTTTCGTGGAGAAGATCACGCCTGGCGTAATTTGGCGCAGAACGATGCTTTTGGGGATGGGATGGGGGGCGAAGACCACATCCAATAATCGACCGATGCGTTCTAGGGCAAAGGCGCCCCCAAAAATCTCTAACTCGTCGATCATTTCCCAACGAGCCATCGTGGAGATCAGCCCTCCTAGTCCCAGGATGTGATCCAGATGTCCGTGGGTGATGAGGATTTTGTTCAGGCGTTTGAATCCCAGGCCCGAGCGCAACAGCTGACGCTGTGTGCCCTCGCCGCAATCAACCATGAAGCGCTGATTGTGATGCTGCACGATGGCGCTGGAAAGACCCCGATGGATGGAGGGGGCGGAGGCGCTGGTGCCCAGAAAGGTCAATTCGATCATGGGTTTGAAAAAATAACTTCGGATCGACTGCTAAGTAGTTTATAGTATGGACTTAAAATTAGCCTTGTAGACGATTACAACTCATCAGACAAAGAGTGACGAAAAGACGAAGGTGGACGAAGCAAATCATCGTCTATATGTGTCAATCTTCGTCCATGTTTGTCTGCATGCGCAGGCGCTTTTCTCAAGTTTCCAATACGCATTTACTTAAATAGACGTTGTTGGAAACCACTTTTCACCACAAAGACACGGATCTGTGATCTCTTGTATCTCGAATGCGTCTTTATTTCTCGATGTCGTATAACGCCCAGACTTCCTCATCTCGCCAGAGTCTAACGCTGATGGCGGTAAGATGGGGGGCGTACAACGACTCGTCGATGGCGTCACCTAAAACGCGGGCCAGGGCTTCAAGTGTGGGAATGCGTTTCTGGAAAGGGGCAAGTTCATTGAGGTTTTTGTCACGATAGAGGTCGAGAATATTCTCGATTTCATTTGCCAGTTCATCAAGGTCCAGCACCATACCCTCGCTGTCCAATGCTTCGGCTTCGAGCATGACTTCCAGTAGGTAGAGGTGTGAGCGAAGTGGATGCTCGGGGTCTGGTTCGACAGCGTTGCGGTGATGGGCGATGAATTTTTTGCGTAGGGCGAGCGTAAACATAGATGTTCCTTTGAGCGTGTACGGAATGGCTATTCAGTCAAGCCGTGTTTGATTCAAGGCTGGCGCACAGTCAGGCGTGGTGCGGTAGAACGCTAATAGGCAACGCCCAACCATTGTAGCAGCACGACGATGGCTGGAGCCAAAAAGATGGCGGGTAGAAAGTTGGCCGCACGTAGGCGTTTGATATCCAACAAGATGAAACCAATACTGAGCAGAACGATGCCGCCGGTGGCAGTCATTTCGATGACGGCGGGGTTGTTGGCGGTGACGCCTCCCACTGCTCCGCCGAAAAGCATCGCCAATAGGGCAATGCATCCCTGAAAGATAAAAATGGTGATGGCGGAGAGTATGACGCCAGGGCCCAGACTGGCCGCAAAAGCGATGGACGCGAAGCCATCCAAGACAGATTTGAGCAGGAGGAATTCGTAGTTGTTGACCAGCCCATCGTTGACCGAGCCGATGATCGTCAGCGGCCCAACGCAATAGACCAGGCTGGCAGTGACAAAGGCTTGCACCAGTCGTCCTTCATCCTGCTCTCCCAGACGTTGCCCAAAGACCTTTTCCATCCATTGGCCCAACCCATCCAGATGCTCTTCCAGTTGCATCCATTCACCCAGCATTGCGCCTATGATGATCGCAAACAGCGGAATCAGGATGTTTTGAGTGGTGATGGCGTTGCTGATAGCGACGATGATGGTCACCAGTCCCAGGCCGTGCAGGACGGTGTTTTGGGTGTTGTCGCTGAGTCTGTGGCCAATTACAATGCCGATGAGGCTGCCCAAAACAACAGCCAGGGTGTTGATAATGGTGCCAGTCAGACCAGGAAGTAAAATAGGCATTGATGGAGGTTTAGGGATGAGTAGGAAGCGGTGGTTAATGATTTGTGTTGCGGTTCAAGAAGATTGCTGCAACAGGTAGCGGCAGTAAGATGAGTAGACCAGGACAGAAGGGGGCGTTTTTATTGTTTGCAGATGGTGGTATGGTCGTTGAGATGGTTGCCGGAGGCGGCGTGGATGTGGGGATGGAGGCGGGCGTGCTGGAAGTTTGGGTTGGGATGCCCGTAGGAAGGGGTGATGGTGTTGTTTTTGGGATGGCTGTGGCTGTTTGGGTTTTGTTTCCAATCCGCATTGGGGTTGGAGTGGGCGGGAATGTGGGCAGGGGCCAGGGGGTGGGTGTGATCATGCTGCCTGCTGGAGCGCCCATGGCCTCCGCCCAATCCTGTTGAAAGCGTCCCATACTCACACCCAACGCTTCCGAGAACGCTTCTTCGGTCGTGTGGCCTGCTTTGTAGGCTGCCAGCAGCCGCGCCAATCCTGCTTTTCCGAACCTGCTCACTAAATACTTCACTGCAGAGAGTCCCTCTGCGTAAGCGAGTCGGATGCGAGCTTCATCATGTTGGCCAAAGCCCGCAGCCAATGAGGTGAGCGGGATGAGCTTTCCTTCCTGGGCAGCTTCTTTCACCATGTAGTCGACGCCTGAATCGGTGAATTCATTGTATTGGGCAATGCCCTCATTCAGCCACACCGGAATGGGAGCGGCAGGATTGTAGGCGGCTTGATAGAGATAAAGATGGGAAAGTTCGTGGGGGATGACCGCATTCAACCAATATTCATCGGGCAGGCGTGATTTGACAATCT
Organism: uncultured Caldilineales bacterium; assembly: GCA_964650295.1. Taxonomy (GTDB): domain Bacteria; phylum Chloroflexota; class Anaerolineae; order J102; family J102; genus M2005. The sequence goes on from CAZYSY010000233.1 coordinate 9,962, forward strand.
GAGTGGTGATGCCAAAATCGGAAAAGGCCTCTCCTCCCACCCAATCGAGCCCCACATTGTGCCACGCATTGAATTCGTTTGAGTTGTTGTAGACGATGATGTGAATGGGGATGGCCAGGTCAACGCCGAACAGCTTTCGCTCTTTTTGAATAGCTTTCACAGCGATCTCGAGCACCTTTTCGCCGAATATATCTGGTTTGTTGTGCCAAAGCACCATCACACCATCTCCCGAACGTTCCTTCCAATCGAAACGTGTGTCTTTGTAAAATATCTTCTGAGGTTCGCTTTCATAGCTGTTGCCGTTGGCGTCGAACACGCGCCAATGAAAAACGATTGGCGTCCAGGGGACGATGGTGAGATCGCTGGTGTCCCAATCGTAATGCAAGATTACGGTTTTTCCTGGCTCGATGGTGATATTTTCTCGCGTGGTGCTATCCGATGCGCCGTACCGGTCGAGATAATAAACAAATTGAGCTCTTACAATTTGGGCTTCGGAGCTCGTGGCTTTGCTATCGAAGGTGATTTGGGTGGGGAATTCCATGACGATCTCGGTGGGATCGAAGCGGACGCCGTTTTGGGCAGCGGCCAGGTTTGTCCCCACCCAAATTGCAAAAGTCAGTATGAGTCCTGCTATGCCGAATCGTTTTTTCATTTCAATGCTCCTGCCCGGCCCGTACAAGCTGCTGCACTTTGCGTTTGCGTTGATCTGGATGTTGGCGCACCAGGGTTTCACCCACTAGGATGGCATCTACGCCCGTTTCTTTTAGCGCGACAACATCTCGGGCGCCGCGAATGCCGCTTTCGGCCACCAACAACACATTCCTGGGCGTAAGCGGACGTAGACGAGCAGTGGTGTTCATGTCCACCTCGAAGGTGCGTAGGTTACGATTGTTGACGCCGATGACGCGTGGGGAGGCTGACAATGCCCGTGTCAGCTCGTACTCGTTATGTACTTCCACCAGCGCCTCCATGCCTAGTTCCCGGGCATATGCTAGCAGCTGGTGATATTCGCTGTCATTCAACACAGCCAGGATCAGCAGAATCGCGTCAGCGCCTGCAACGCGGGCTTCCAGCACCTGATAGGGATGGAAAATAAAGTCTTTGCGCAGTATCGGCGTGGTAATGCCCTGCTGCCGAAATGCTTCCTTGATGGCGGTCAGATATTCCAGTTTTCCCTGAAAGAAACGGCTATCGGTCAGGCATGATATGGCGCTGGCGCCGCCATCGACATAGGTGAAAGCCAGGTCGATTGGATCAAAATCTTTGGCAATGAGGCCCTTGCTGGGAGAAGCTCGTTTGACCTCAGCAATGAGACTGACGCCCGGTCGGGCTAACGCCGCGGCAAAGTCGTGGGGGGCAGGAGAAAATCCCACCAGCGCCTGCAGGTCTGTTTCGGGCCGCATCTCCATCCGGGCTGAGACCTCTTGCCGTTTCCAGGCCATGATCTCATCCAACAATCGCCCTTTTTCTTTGATGCGTTGTAATCGTTTTTTCATGCAATGTGAAACCGGTTGCTGGAAATTGACGTATTGATCAGTGATGAGATCATTGTACAGGCGCTTCGCCCCTCTTGCAACACTTGCTTGGCGAGATTTGAGTCAGGATGAAGAAATGTTGGTTTTGCGCTCACTGTTAAATTTTGCTATAGTACATTCAACTTTTTAAACAATGCACCATTCAATCAAGCACCATCCATCACATTCTTGAGGACGGGAATGTTGAAAAATTACCGGCGATGGACGCTCCTTTTCCTTTTGTTGGTTTTGTTTGTCGCTGTTCCAGTTTCGGCGCAAGATAAGCGTGTAGTTTGGAATCGGTTCGACGTTGATATTACGGTCAACCAGGATGGGTCCTTCGATGTTGTTGAAAAACAGGAAATTCAGTTTATCGGCGGTCCATTTCATTACGGGTTTCGCGATATCGACAAAAAGCATACCGAGGGGATAACCGAAATTCGGGTAGGCGATGTAAGTGGCGCCTATTTACAAAACGATAGCGAAGCTCCAGGAACATTTTATATTGAAGATCGTGGGGACAGCATCTATGTGAAATGGTTCTTTGACGACACCACTGACGAAACCCGCACATTTTTTGTGAGTTATAAAGTTCATGGGGGACTGAGGTATTACGATGGCGGCGATCAGTTGTGGTGGAATGCAGTTTATGCGGATCGCCCTGCCGATGTGGAGTCCAGCGTTGTCATCGTGAAGGTGCCAGCGCCTGCTGTCATCGAAAATATGGATACCTATTTTACGATGGCAGATATGGAATTGTTGGATAAACAAACGGCTAAATTTACGGCTCGAGACTCCATTCCTCCTGGCATGCCATTTGAAGTTCGGGTGCAATTTACGCATGGCGTGGTGGCGGGAACCGCTCCCGCATGGCAGCGTGATGCGGAGCGAGAGCTAGCGCGAGAGCATTGGCGCACCATTGCCGATCTCTTTGTGGGATTTTTCGCTCTAATGTTGTTAGTGTTGGCTCCCGTCGGCTTATATCTGCTCTGGTATCTTCGCGGGCGTGATCCGCAACCTCAGGTAACCCCGACCTATTTACCTGAACCGCCCTCAAATCTATTGCCAGGTATGGCAGGGACGATTATCGACGAGACGGCTGATACTGAGGATGTCTTGGCCACGATTGTCGATTTGGCCAGGCGTGGATACTTGCGTATGGAAGAGTTGGGGGATGAGGATGACAGTGGGTATTCGGCCGATGATTTCCTCTATACCAAATTACGCGATCCTGACGAAAGTTTACGGGATTACGAACGATTATTGTTAGAGAAATTATTCAATGGAGAGTCTGAGCGCAAGCTTTCGAGTCTGAAATATTCGTTCTACAAACACATCGCCGCCGTTCAAGAAAAGTTGTACGAAGAGGTCACAGCCGCAGGATATTTCGTAGCGAATCCGGCAAAAATCCGCCAGAGATGGTTGGCGATGGGGTTTGGGATGTTGGTGTTGCTATTCATATCGGCGTGTTTGATGTTACCAATCCTAAACCATTTTACAGATGCCGGGATTCTGCTGTATTTTGGTCCGGGTTTATTTGCCTTGGGATTGCTGGTTTTGTCTCGATTTATGCCCAGAAAGACACAACAAGGCGCTGATGAGGCTGCCAAGTGGAAGGCGTTTCGCACCTATTTGCAAGATATCGATCAATACACCGATCTCGAAAAAGCTACAGAGCTTTTCGAACGCTATTTGCCCTATGCCATTGCCTTTGGCATTGACAAGGCCTATTTGAAATTGTGGGAACAAGTGCCCAATGTGCCCACTCCCGTCTGGTATGGACCCTATCATCATCCGTGGTCCAATGGGGATGTTGGATCTGGCTCTCGCCCGCCGGGGCATGCCAGCGCCGCTCCCCAAACAGAGGGAGGTCACATCCCCAGCCTCAGCGAGGCCAGCAGCGGCATGAGTCGAGGGCTTGCGGGTATGAGCACAGGGTTGGCCTCCATGCTTTCCACGGCTTCGAGCACGCTCACCAGCCGACCTCAATCCTCCAGCGGCAGCAGTGGCGGTTGGTCGGGAGGCGGTTGGTCAGGTGGCGGCGGCGGTAGTTTCGGCGGTGGCGGCGGTGGCGGTGGCGGTGGCGGCTTTGGATGATCGTCCGTCCCAACATTATGATTCCCGTTCCTTACTCAACCAGTTCTTCTTCCATTTCAATTCAATAAACCTCCACAATAAAAACTATGAAAAGTACAGGACGTATTATCGGTATCATTTTAGTGGCAATCGCTATTCTGATCTGCCTGGCGGCAGGTGCGTTGTTTGGCGTGCAGCTTTTTAGTGAAGCTTCTGCGAGTGTGGGCGGACAGGTGTTAGGATTCATCCTGGTATTCATCTTTATTGTTTTGCCATTGGCTGCGATTGGTGGGTATCTGTTATGGCACGGAAAGCAAGAAGAGGCGCGCATGTCGCGAGCGCAAATGGAGCGCACCATCCTCAACATGGTGTTAACGCAAGGCCAGGTCCGCCTCAGTGACATTGCCATTGAACTCAACATCCCACGTGGACAAGTAGAAGATATGGTACGAGATTTAGTGGGCAAAGATCTTTTTTCTGGCGCAGTTAACTGGAAGAATGGCGTACTGTTCTCAAAGGAAGCCTCACAGCTCAAAACCGATCAGCGTTGTCCCAATTGCGGGGCTAAATTGGAGTTGGTAGGAAAGGGGCTTGTCATTTGTCCTTACTGCGGCACTGAGGTTTTTCTGCATAAAGATTAAACGGGCGCTTGACGCCCGACGTTTTAACCCATCAGGAGGTTATTTATGAAGGATTTTGCAAAGAAAATGACAAAAAAGGCCAAATCAGGAATTGATTCGGCCGGTTCTTTTTTATCCGATCTACCGATCATCGGAGATTATCAAAATAAGGAGCGTCGGCGCGATGCCGATCGCAAACTGCGGGAGTCGATCGCTGTTTCACTCGAAACCGCTCGTAAACGTATCATCGAGATCGAACGGTTGCTTTTGCGCAAGGGGAAGTTGACAGATTTGCCCTATGTGGATGTAGCGGCGAATCGCCTGCAAACGCTAATTGATCGTATTCATACTGCGCCTTCTGGTTATGCGGGCTTCTTCGATAGAGAAGCGATCCGCGAACCTGAGCTTGAAAAATTGCATCAGTTCGACGAACGCATTGCTGCCAGTGTGCCTGAAATCAATGAAAAGATCAACACTATGGAGCAGTGTATCAATGCAGGCGAAGACTATTCGCAAGCACTCACAGATTTGATCAATAGCCTGGACGATTTGAGCGAACGGATGGATCAGCGGAAAGAGGCTATCCGTTCGGCGGGCGAGGAAGTTGCAGCGATTGCGGAAATCTCTGAAACGCCACCGTCCGGAACGCCCACAACACCCCCAGATGATTCATTCGTAGATTAGAACTTTGACACAACATCCCATCCAGTCATTCCCAAGGAGTAACAATAATGGTCAGGATTTTCGATATCATTCAAGCCCCGGATATGCGTGCGGACGATCTGGTCATGCGTGTTCCCCAGAACGGTTGGGGCGACATCCGCCTTGGTTCGCAACTTATTGTGGGAGAAAGTCAGCGAGCGGTCTTCTTTCGCGATGGCAAAGCCCTGGACACGTTCGGCCCAGGACGACACACACTTACTACTGCCAACATTCCACTGCTCATCAACCTGCTGGGTAAAGCCTTCAACGGCGAATCTCCCTTCAAGGCGTCGGTGTACTTTGTAAATATGATCGATATGCTCGATCAGAAATGGGGCACTACCCAGCCCATCGCCTTGCGAGATCCCGATTTGGGCATGGTCCGCTTACGCGCCTTTGGCGCTTACTCCTTCAAAGTTGCCGACGCCCAACGCTTTGTGGCGCAAATCGTCGGTCAACGCGGTCTGTACAGCACCAGTGAGATTACCAACTGGCTGCGAGGACAGATCGTAGCCGCGCTCACCGATCTGCTAGGCGAAACCAAGGCGGGCCTGTTTGATTTGCCCTCGCTGATTGAAGAGTTGGGCGTAGCGCTGAAAGCGAAAATGGACGACAACTTCGAACAGGTCGGCATCCAGCTCAAACAGATTTTCATCGAGTCGATCAGTGCGCCCGAAGAGACCATGAAAGCCATTGATGAACGGGCGGCCATGGGAGCCATCGGCGATATGCAGAAATATCTGCAATTCAAAGCGGCGTTGGCGATGGGCGATGCTGCCAAAGCCTCTGGTCAGGGCGGCGGCATGAGCGAAGGCCTGGGATTAGGAGCCGGCATTGGCATGGGCGCTGGTCTGGGTGGAATGATTGCCCAAGCCATGGCGGGCGCTCAGCAACAACAACCACAGCAGGCGGCCACGCCCACCACTCCCACAACTAAGGCGGAAGTGCAGGCGCTGCTAGATAATCTGGATATGCGGTTGGCCAATGGCGAAATTAGCGAATCGATTTACGAAAAACTGACGGCCAAATGGCAAAAACGCCTGGATGAAATGGGGTAAACCCTCCCCTTTTCTGCTAAAATCAAGGATGCAATGGCGAATCGCTCTTGCATCCTTTTTGATCCAAACAAATTCCTGATTTACCCCCAATCACTCGCTGGAGTTTTCTCATGGAAAATGATTTCGAGACCAGATTGCAAAAATATGCGGAACTGGTCATCAAGGTGGGCGTTAACATTCATCCTGGACAGGAATTAGTGCTGCGTATCCCCATCGAGGCCGCTCCCTTGGCCCGCAAACTGGCCATCGAAGCCTATAAAGCGGGCGCTAAGTTTGTCAATGTCTTCTATGGCGACGATGAGCAAACACTCATTCGCTACCAATACGCACCACGGGATAGTTTCGACTATTTTCCCGAATGGTATGCCAATGCAATGGTTCATTTTGCAGAAAATAGCGATGCCATCCTTTCCGTCTATGCTTCGGACCCCGATCTGTTGAAAGATCAAGATCCCGAGCTAATTAGCGCTGCGCGCAAAGTCACGGCCAAAAAGATGCGTCCCTTTTTCGACCTGTTGAGTAAAGATTATGCACCATGGACGGTCATTGCAGCATCGGTTCCTGGTTGGGCGAACAAAGTCTTTGCGCATTTACCCGAGGCAGAACGCGTGCCCGCCTTGTGGGACGCGATTTTCAAAATCTGCCGCGTCGACACAGCCGATCCTGTAAAAGCATGGCGCAAACATACTGAAAATTTGGCCCAGCGTAGTGCCTACATGAACGAAAAACAGTACGTGGCTTTAAAATATACCGCTCCTGGCACAGACCTCACGGTTGGGTTGCCCCAAAACCATGTATGGACAGGAGGCTATGGTAAAACGCCTAAAGGCAACGCATTTACGGCCAACATCCCCACGGAAGAAATCTTCACACTGCCCCACAAAGACAAAGTGAACGGCACGGTGCAAGCCACTCTCCCATTGAGCCTGCATGGCAACCTGGTAGAGGATTTTTGGTTCCGGTTTGAAGAAGGCAAGATAGTGGAAATGCACGCCGGTAAGGGAGAAGAAATCTTGAAAAAACTACTGGAAACCGATGCGGGCGCAGTGCGTTTGGGCGAAGTGGCGTTAGTGCCGCAAAGCTCTCCCATCGCCCAAACGGGCATCCTCTTCTATAGCACGCTGTATGATGAGAACGCATCTTGCCATCTGGCCTTGGGACGGGCGTATCGCACCAGCCTAAAGGGAGGCGAAGAGATGAGCGACGCCGAATTTGCCGCTGCCGGTGGTAACGACAGCCTCATTCATGTCGACTTTATGATGGGGTCTGCCGAAATGGATATTGACGGCATCCTTCCTGATGGCGGCGCCGAACCCATCTTCCGTCAGGGTGAATGGGCCTTCGAGGTGTAGATGACGCTCACCATCCTCAAACTTGGCGGCGCACTGCTAACAGATAAAGCGCAGCCCAACTCGCTGCGTTCAAAGCTGCTGGCTCGTATTGCCCGCGAAATCCGGGCATGTATGGACGAAGGTCTGCTCGAAAGCCTGATTTTGGTGCATGGCGTTGGCGCATATGGGCATCTACCCGTGCTTCAGCACAAACTCCACCTTGGTCTGCAATTCCCCGCCCAGCTCATGCCCTTTTCACAAACGCAAAGCCAGGTAATGACGCTGCGCAGCGCCATTGTCGCAGCACTGCGCGAAGCCGGCATCGCCTCCGTGCTGATATTACCCAGCTCGAGCGCCACCGCAAAAGATTTCCGCGTGGCCAGGCAATGCTGGCAGCCCGTGGAGGGATTTCTTCACATTGGCATGACGCCCGTTTTGGGAGGCGATATGCTCTTCGATATAGCGTCCGGATTCAGCGTCTATGGCGGAGACGCCATCAGCGTAGACCTGGCCCTACATTTCAATGCCGCGCGCTTGCTTTTCGCCACCGATGTCGATGGCGTTTTTACAGCAGACCCGCAACGTCACCCTGACGCTCGCCCTATTTCCGAACTCAGTCTGTCTCAAATGAATGGATTGATGCTTTCTGAGCGGAAGTTGGATGTGAGCGGATCCATGGCAGGCAAACTGCGGGAGATCGTGCGGGTGCGAGAGCAAATTCGGGCTGGTATGGAGGTGCGGATTTTCTCGATGATGGAGCCGGGGCGATTGTGCGCTGCACTGTCAGGTCAGGATGGTGGCACGCGTGTGATCCCATAATAGCCAACCCGCCAACCTGAACGATTTTCACCCTTGTCGTGGCATTATTCTTAAACGAATATTTTGGCGCTGGCCTGGATCAGATGTATAATAGCTAGTCGCCTCATCATAGGGGAGGTCTCAGGCCTTCCCTCCTTTTTTGTCGCTTTTCGGGCGATTCCATGCCCGCACCTCATATAACCAAAAGGATGTGTCATCATGCCGAAACGAACCTGGCAACCCAAAGTGCGTAAACGCGCAAAAACTCACGGCTTTCGGGCCCGTATGAAAACCTCTGGCGGACGCAACGTTCTCAAACGTCGTCGCCTTCGTGGCCGTAAACGTCTGACCGTCTGATTTTCTGGCGAATTCCGTGCGTCGGCAATATCGTCTTCGGGAGAAAAAACGTTTTCAGCAGGTTCGACGTCGTGGCCGCAGTGTCAAGCATCGTTTGATGGTCATGGTGCTCCTGCCCAACGAGCTTCCTTACAGCAGGTTTGGTTTTACGGCCAGCAAACGCATCGGTAATGCCGTCAAACGCAATCGTGTGCGACGGCTTATGCGTGAAGCTGTACGCCTGATGTGGGAGGACGTTCTTCCTGGGTGGGATGTGGTGTGTATTGCTCGGCGCCCAATTGCCGACGCCACCTTTCAGGATGTGCAAGCAGCCTGCGCACAATTACTCGCCTTGGCTGGTTTGCTGAAAGAAGGACATGATGCGGCTCATCTCGAATCTGATCAAATTGATGTTTCTTAAGATCATCCGCTTTTACCAGATCGCCATCTCACCCATGCTGGGGAGTAATTGCATCTACACGCCCACCTGCTCGCACTACACCTATGAAGCCATTGAGCGATTTGGCGTGATTAAAGGTGGATGGTTGGGGGCAAAGCGTATTGCTCGTTGTACGCCCTTTCATGAAGGCGGTTATGATCCTGTGCCCGAAACACTGGAAGATTACAATCGTCACAATCATTCGTAACGTTTTCGAGAAAATCCTCGATATTTTTCTCATTGGATAGAAACAGCGTGACACGATCGAAAAAACGAATTTTCATACTTTTGCTGGTCTTAGTGCTGGCGGCCGTACTGCTCAGCGGCTGCGGCGGCGTTGATCCTCAGACGCATGAATATAAACCGGGCATCTTCGAGCCACTGGCTGCGCCTTTGCGATCGCTGATTGTATTTTTCCACGACAAGCTCTTGGTGCCATTGTTCGGCGAATCCAATTCGTGGGGTTGGTCTATTATTCTGGTGGCGTTGCTCATTCGGTTTTTGTTGCTGCCTTTGGGCGTCAAGCAGATGCGTTCGATGAAAGAAGCACAGGCCAAAATGAAGATCTTGCAGCCTGAGCTTGATAGAATAAAAAAGAAATACGCCCACGACAAGCAAAAAATGCAACAAGAGCAGATGCGGTTGCAACAAGAAGCTGGCATCATGAAGGCTCAAATGGCCGGGTGTCTGCCAACGTTGTTGCAAATGCCCATCCTGTTCTCGTTTTATTACGCCATTATCGGATTAACAGCTCCTGGCGGACAGGGCGCTCATGTTGGCGAATGGGCGGGACAACAGATCTCCTGGTATTTCATCCCCGATCTTTCTCGGCCCGAATATCGACAAGGGTTGAGCTGGCTCACCCAGGACTTTACGCTGCAGAAATTGATGCAGCCCGATGTGTGGCCCTATTTGGTCTTGCCTGCGCTACTGGCGATCACTCAATTTGCAATGACTCGGTACTCTCAGCAGGCGCAGCCCAAAACAGAGGATGGCGGCTCTGCCGCTGGCATGATGGGCAACATGACCTGGATGATGACATTGATGTTCGTCTGGTTCGCTTTATCGGTGCCCGCGGGCTTGAGCCTTTATTGGGTGGTTAGCAATGCCTTCCAACTGGTGCAACAGGTCTATGTGAATCGCCAAACGCATAAGTGGGAGGCGCAACTTGAGTTGGAGGGGGTTGTTGCCTCCAGCACGCAAGCCGCGACAGAAAAGGTTGAGGATGCCGAGTTCCAGGATGCTCCCGCCAAATCTCTGTCCGCTGCTCCGAAAACGCCACCCACCAAGCGCAAGCGTCGTCGTAAACGCTAGCAGCATTTTTTTGGTAAAAGATCATGCCTGAATTCGAAGCGCGTACAGTCAAAGAAGCCATTGCCAAGGGCCTGGAGCATCTGGGCCTTAGCCAGGATGACGCCTTTATTGAAGTTGTGGATGAAGGACGTTCTGGCGTTTTTGGCGTTGGAGCCAAAGAGGCGGTGGTTCGCATTACCCCGAAATCTGACATAAGCGAAGGCGAAACATCGGAGGAAGTGGACTCATCCACTGATCGCCCGGTCGAGGATAGCGCTGAAAGTCCTAACCAGGCCGCGGAGATGTCGTCCACCCCGACTGCTGAGCCCGAAACTACCGATACCACCGCGCTTTCTGCTGAGAATGAGCGCGTGCTGGCCATTAGCTCCGACTTCCTGCAAGGCGTGCTGGATCGCATGGGATTGCAGGCTGGCGTCATTGCACAGCTTGTCGAGGGCGAAGAAGAGATCCTGTATCGTCTGAACATCACGGGTGACGATCTCGGCATTCTGATCGGGCGGAGGGCAGAAACCCTGGATGCTTTACAATACCTCACTCGTCTGGTGGTCAATCAGCAAACTCACCGTTGGTATCGCATCGAAGTGGATGTAGAGAACTATAAACAGCGCCGTGAACAAAGTCTGCAACGATTGGCAAAAAACATGGCGGATCGTGCCGTGAGCGAAGGGCGCACCATCATTTTGGAGCCCATGCCCGCGCGTGAACGACGGCTCATCCATTTGGCGCTACGAGATCGTGATGATGTGCGCACCGAGAGCATCGGTGAAGGCGACGCCCGCAAAGTTACCATCATCCCTAATTAAGCGTTTCTATGTTCTTCGTATTCAAGCCTCCGCCCCAAAAAAGCGGGGGTTTGTTTTATTAGCGCCGATTCGCTACAATAGACCTTGTTGGAAAAATAACATTTCACCACGGAGATACGGCGCACACGGAGAAATTTGATAGGTTCGCGGAGAGAAAAACTCCCAAATTCCTGATTTTTTCCGTGATAAGATGTTGAATCGTCTGGAAGGCTGTTGTCACCTTATCTCCGATGATGTCTTAAGTAGATGCACATTTGAAACTTGAGAAAAGTGATGCGTATTTTGACGAACATGGACGAAAAGTGACCAAAGCGGATGAAATCGGCATCATTCTTCGTCCTGTCGTCCCTTCGTCTGTTTGTCGGACGATAGATCAGAACATCACAGCCTGCTTCTTCGAACTGAAAAGTCGCTCATCAGGTAAATTTTAAGTTCCAACCATCGATAATTTAATTTCTTTATGCCGCAACCTGTTCTTTGCAACGCGCCCGAGGCCACACAGCTATTGGCTGGCGAGCTTGCGCAAACGCTGACTTCACCGGTGGTCGTCGCCTTATATGGTAATTTGGGCGCCGGTAAAACGCTGTTTACCCAGGCGCTTGCCCGGGCGTTGGGCGTGAGCGAGCCAGTCACCAGCCCAACATTCACACTCATCAACGAATACGCTTTACCCGATGGCGATAAACTCTATCATGTCGATGTGTACCGTCTGCACGATCCCGTGCCCGAGGCGATCGCCCTGGGGCTCGAGGAGCTATTCGATGAAGGCATCGTTGTCATCGAATGGGCTGAGCGCATCGCTCCCATTCTGCCCCACCAACGCATCGATGTGCATTTCGAGTATGCGGGCGCGCATCAGCGCTACATCACGATTCGCCGGGACAACGACAAATAAATTCAAATCTGGTGACCTGACACAAATTTCAGGTCCATGCTTCCTGCCGATTGAAATCATAGCTGAGAGCCTGTGGTCGTCCGTCGACCTGCATCGACAGCGTCTTAGATGTCCGTAGGCGTCACAAATCAAACAAAAAACGTCCCCCAAGGGGGAGGAAGCAAAAGAGGGGGCTGCGCTCCCAGAACCGAATTCACTCTACCAGTGCGAACGAACAAAACCAGTTCGCGTCAGGTGGTCAGAATTCAAACCAGAAAATAGATCCAACGCGGCAACCATCGCAAAAACAGTCCTCCCATCCAGCCTTCTGCACCATGCTTCTTGCTCTCGACACTGCCACCCAATACGCTACCATTGCCTTGCATGATGGCAAGCGCGTACTCGCTGAGTTGAACTGGCGCTCGCAGCGACGTCATACCGTGGAGTTGGCCCCGCAGGTAGATAATTTGCTGCGGCTGGCCGGGCTTGCTTCAACCGATTTGACCGTATTGGGCGTGAGTATCGGCCCCGGCTCCTATACAGGCACGCGTATCGCACTTAGCTATGCTAAAGGCGTAGCGCTGGCTCGCAATGTTTCGCTCATCGGCATTTCTACATTGGATGTGTTGGCTTATCCACATTTGCCAGCGCGCCAACCCCTATGCGTAATGGTGGCGGCGGGGCGCGGGCGCTATGGTTGGGCCATGTATGCGCCCGATGTCATCCAACCTCATCGTTTGAGCCCCTTCCGACTCGATACACTCTCCACACTGCTACCGCAAATCACTCCCCCCCTCATCTTTGTAGGCGAGTTGAGCGCAGAAGATCGCGCGCGTTTAAACGCAGAATGGAACCGGGAGGCAACCATCGTACCTCCCGCCCGAGCGCTACGGCGAGCGGGCGCACTGGCCGAACTGGCCTGGGCGCGGTTGCAAGTGGGGGACGTCAATGATCCTGTCACCCTCAGCCCGATTTATCTGGGGTGATTTCGCCGCATCCATCGTCGCTCTTTTGTGCAGCTCCCTTTCAGGTCTCCAACGCCACGTCCCGTCTGGTGAGATCGCCGCCTGGTGGGCGCACTGCCATCTTCATTCCTATGACTCATCTTCCCTTCTTTCTCGACGAGATGGTCGTCGAGGACATTCCCGAGGTGATGCGCATCGAGCGTCGGGTATTCTCGGCCATGTGGACCAGCGGCATCTACCAACGAGAACTGACCGCAAACCCCTGGTCTCATTACTACGTGCTGCGCCCGAGCCATCCCTCATTGCCTCACATTTTGGCCTACGGCGGCGTATGGCAAATAGACAAAAGCGCGCATATTCCCACCATCGCCACCCACCCTGATTATCAGGGACGGCGATTAGGAAGTTATCTGTTGCTGCATTTGCTCATCAAGGGCGCCAACCTGGGCTGTGTCGAAGCGACATTAGAAGTGCGCGCATCGAATTTCCCTGCCCAGCGTCTTTATTTGCGTCATGGCTTTGAGGTTGCGGGCATTCGATATCATTATTACAATGACAATGGTGAGGATGCCGTGATCATGACACGTCCATCGTTGGATGCTTCGGCATTGCAAGCGGAGCTTGATGCCGTGGTTCCTGAACTTGATCAACTTTGGCGTCGTTACTCCTCCCCCCCTTTCATCTCTCCTCCGTTGGAGAAATAACATGGCTGCTACTGAGGCGCTCGAACGCCTGGCCAACCAAATACGCTCCTGCCAGAGATGTCCGTTGGGAGGACTGCGCACGCATGCTGTGCCCGGAGAAGGCCCGGCCGATGCAGATATTTTGCTTATCGGCGAAGCGCCTGGTTACCATGAAGATCGTCAGGGACGGCCCTTTGTGGGCGCATCTGGACGACTTCTGGAAAAATTGCTGGCGCAGATCCATCTCACCCGTTCAGATGTATACATCACCAATGTGATCAAATGCCGCCCGCCTGCGAATCGCGATCCCATGCCCGCAGAAATCGAAGCCTGTGAGCCCTGGCTGCAACAGCTGATCGAACTCATCGATCCCCTGGTCATCGTCACGTTGGGCCGATTCTCCATGGCGCAATTCTTTCCCTCTTCGGCTCGCATCACCCGGGTTCATGGACAACCCCTCTATCAGGCCGATCGAGCAATCATTCCAATGTTTCATCCTGCCGCAGCCTTACGTAATCCTAACTGGTTACAAGATATGGAGGCTGATTTTGCCCAAATTCCACATTTGTTGGAAACCGTGCGGGCGCTACGCGCGGCCAGGATTCAGGAAAAGTCTGGACCAGAGCAGTTATCGTTGTTTTGAATGCTGAGCGTCTGATACAAGTTTCATGCCCATGTTGCCCGCCGATTGAAATCAGGGCTGCGGGCAGCCCCTCTTTTCGTTACTCCTCGTCCCACGAGTTGTAATCGTCTTCCATGTTGAGTTAATGAAGGTATGAACTTACAATTCACTTTGCAGATGATCCCGACGTATCAGACCAAGACGGATGAAAAGACGTGGCTGGACGAAGCAAACCGTCGTCACTGTTCGTCAAAATGCGCAGCACTCTTCTCAAGTTTCAAATGCGCATCTGCTTAATTTTAAACTCATCTCATCAACTACTTAACGACGGCTAACGCTAATTTGTGTCAGACAACTCACTTTTGAAATCATCGCCCGTAACGGCAATTTTACCATTCATCCATGCCCGCAGCCCCCAGGTGAAGACAAGCTAACCGATCGCTCTTGTTTTCACGCGTGGGCTGCGCAGGTTCATGCAAAAGGAAAAGCCATTGACAATTTTTCACAACGAACAACCGACATTGCGAATCATCCCCCTGGGCGGATTGGGTGAATTCGGTAAAAACATGATGGTGTACGAGATTGATGAAGCCATCATTTTAGTGGATGCGGGCTTGATGTTTCCGGAAGAAGATATGCCGGGCATTGATATCGTCATTCCCGACATCACCTATCTTGTCGAAAATGCTGATAAGCTTCAGGCGATTTTGTTGACCCACGGTCATGAAGATCATATAGGCGCGTTGCCGTTTTTGTTGCGCGAAGTGCAAGCGCCTGTTTATAGCGCTGCGCTCACTCTGGGTTTGGTGCGTAACAAGCTCAAAGAGCATAAACTGCACGAAAAAGTGGATTTGAGGGTGATTGACGAGCATAGCCGGTTGGAGCTTGGGCCATTCGTCATCGAATTCATCCATCTTTGCCATTCTATCCCCGATGCTCTGGCCGTAGCTTTGCACACGTCCGTTGGAACCATCCTCCACGTTTCTGATTTTAAATTTGATCCTTATCCGGTGGATGGCCGATTGACCGATGAATCTAAGTTGAAGCGCTTGGGAGAGAAAGGCGTGCGTTTGTTGCTTTCAGATTCCACCAATGCGGAAACCACAGGCTTTACGCCCTCGGAAAAGGATCTGGAAAAAACGTTGGACGCTATCATTGGCAGGGCTCCTGGCCGGGTGATATTGGCCACCTTTGCTTCCAATATCTCACGGGTGCAGCAGGTCATCAATGTAGCCAAACGGCATGGGCGTAAAGTTGGCGTCACGGGCCGTAGCATGATTCAGAACACGCGCATGGCCACCGAACTGGGGTATCTCACCCCTCCCCCTGAAGGATTGCTTACGCCCGACAAAATGAATCATTTGCCGCCCAATCAGATCGTGGTCATCTGTACGGGGAGTCAGGGCGAGCCTACCAGCGCTCTGGTGCGCATGAGCCGTGGCGAATATCGACATTTGCATATTGGCAAAGGCGATACTGTTATCGTCAGCGCCACACCCATCCCTGGCAACGAGAAGATGATCCAGCGTACGCTCGACAATCTTTTCCGTCTTGGCGCAGATGTTTTCTATGATGAGCTGTGGGATGTGCATGTTAGCGGCCATGGCAGCCGTCAGGATTTGAAAAAACTTATCGAACTCACACACCCGGAATACTTTATCCCCATCCATGGTGAATACCGCCAATTGGTGCATCACGCCCGCCTGGCCCGCGAAGCAGGCGTTCCTGAGGAGCACATCTTTGTCATCGAAGATGGTCAATGCATGGCTGTTACCCAAAATAACGTCCTGCCAGGCGCACAAATTGATAGCGGTCGGATTTTCGTCGATGGTTCGGGCGTGGGAGACATTGGTGCATCGGTGTTGCGGGAGCGACGACGATTATCTCAAGATGGTTTTCTAGCGATCATTATTGGCCTGGATGAGACGACGGGCGAGGTGTTGTTGGGACCCGAAATCGTGACGCGTGGATTCATCTACATGGAGGATGCAGATGAGTTCCTGGAAGACGCCCGGGATGTCGCCTGGGATGTATTGGATGAATACGACGAAACGGCGCAGGTCATCAAATATCTGAAAAAACGATTGGCGGATTTTTGCTATAAATCAACGCGTCGTCGCCCCATGATTCTTCCTGTCGTTATGGAGATCGGGTCATAGGTTGAGTCTTATGTGCGGACGTTTTGCGCAGGCATCAAAACCGGAAATGATTGTCGAGCTGTTTGGGCTGCCATTGGATCATACCCCAGCCTATCAGCCGCGCTACAACCTGGCTCCGTCGCAACCAGCCCTGGTATTACGACGCCATCCGCACACCGGCGAAAAGGAGATCACCTTCTTGACATGGGGACTAATTCCTTCATGGGCCCACGATCCATCCATTGGTCATCGACTCATCAATGCCCGGGCTGAAACCTTGGCCGAAAAACCAGCTTTTCGCGCCGCGTTTCGTCATCGCCGTTGTTTGGTTCCCGCCGATGGTTTTTTCGAGTGGAAACAAAGCGGAAAGGGCAAACAACCCTATTTTGTCGCTCGTAAGGATGGCAAACCTGTGGCGATGGCAGGATTATGGGAGCATTGGCAGACGCCAGATGGCAGCGTTAGTGAAAGTTTTACGCTCATAACCACTACTGCAAACGATCTTGTGCAACGACTGCACGACCGGATGCCCGCCATTGCGCCAGAGGATGCTTTCGACCTTTGGTTGGATCCTCATGCCGCCTTGGCGGATTTGCAAGCGATGCTAATTAAGCCTTATCCTTCTGAGTTGTTGACAGCGTGGCCTGTCAGCACGATGGTCAATCATCCCGCTTTCGACGAGCCAGCACTCATCGATCCTCTGCCCATGCTGTTTTCGCCAGACGATTTCTGATCAAGCATGCACCTCAAACATCTCTCCCTCACTCATTTTCGCAATTATGTGCGGTTGGAGCTGGATTTGCCCACCGGGTTGACTATTGTCCAGGGGCAAAATGCACAAGGCAAAAGCAACTTGCTGGAGGCGGTGGTCTATTTGGCGACAAGCAAATCGTTGCGGGCGGGCAGTGACGTCGAATTGGTGAATTGGTTAGTGCGAGAGGAGCCTTATCCTTTCGCGCGTCTGGCGGCGGAGGTAGTGCGAGGAGAGAAGACCGAGCACATCGACATCACACTCATGCCCGGGAAAGGCAATGGTCGTTATCGCAAACAAGTGCGCATAAATGGCGTCAACAAACGCTCCATGGATCTAGTGGGGATGATGCGTACGGTCATCTTTCGTCCAGAAGATGTCGATCTGGTGTCGGGGTCGCCCGGCCAGCGTCGTCGTTATCTGGACATCGCGCTTTGCCAGATCGAACCAGCTTATTGTCGGGCGTTAAGTCATTATCAGAAGGTGTTGGCGCAGCGCAATGCATTGCTACGCAATCTTGCAGAACAAAGAGCGGCCAATGTCAGAGAGCAGCTGCGCTATTGGGATGAAAAATTGGTGGAGTCAGGGGGATATGTGGTGGCTCGTCGTCAGTGGTTTATCAACGAGCTGGAAAAGGACGCAGCATTGGTGCATCTGGACCTGAGCGGAGGCGTGGAGCGCCTGCATTTGCGGTATCTACCTAGTTTTGATCCCGGCCAGCAACCTGCAAACGCCCATGCTCCTTATCCCAGCACGCAGGTGTTGCGCGAGCGAGGCGTCTCTTATGCCGATCTGACTCCAGAGCAAGCCCGGGCTTCTTTTCTGGCCCATCTTTCTGCCGGCCGTAGCCGTGATTTAGCCGCGGGAATGACTCTCATCGGACCACATCGCGATGATCTGGGATTTTACCTGGGAGAGCGCAACTTACGCGCCTATGGCTCGCGCGGACAACAACGCACCGCCGCACTGGCCAGCAAGTTGGCCGAAGTCAGCATCATGGCCCGGGTCAGCGGCGAGTCGCCGATTCTCCTGTTGGATGACGTCATGTCGGAATTAGATGCAACGCGACGGGCCATGCTACTGGAGGTGATTCCCACCGTGAAACAAGCCATTGTCACCACCACAGATTGGGATTATTTCACGCTAAAACTGTTGGAGCATGCTTATCGGCTGCAGGTGCATGAGGGACGCCTGCAAACCACGGACGACTTCTCGAAGTAACGCCAATTTCAGTAGATAACGCCAATTTCAGTAGATAACGATTGCGAGAGTATGTGTCCAGCCGGATTCGCAATCCGGCGGGTTTGACGCTCGAATCACCGCCGGATCACGGATCCGGCTCTGCGCATCATGGCAAATCGCGATCTACTGAATTTGTCCAGCCCCAGCTTCGCCAGTC
>CAZYSY010000234.1:0-9042 GCA_964650295.1 uncultured Caldilineales bacterium
GCCATCACCGCGGTGCAGGCGCAGCACGTTTAGCCCACTTTATGTCGGGTCAATCAAATTCGAAAAGCGATTGTAGCGATACCGGTAACACATCCACCCCATTGCCATCAAAAAAAGGCTTTGCATGATGTGCGCGGGCGCCCGCGCACATCATGCGCCCGCGTTGGGACATCTTGGTAAATACACCGCATCATTGGTATCATAGTTGTTACAAGCCCAGGGAAATGGCCCTGCCCTTGCGCTTTGTTTGTGCAAAAGATACTTTGTCGGCGGAAATATCCTCTTGTGAGATGGCAACCATGACAACAGACCTCACCTTCTTTACCAATGAATCCAACGCCACCCTTTTAGATCGGTTCAAAGCTACATTGGCAGATGTGCAGTACTTCGATGTTCTGGTGGGCTATTTTCGCACCAGCGGCTTTCACCAACTCTACGAAGCGCTGGAAGATGTTGAGAGAATCAGAATCCTGGTGGGATTGAACGTCGATCGCCAGGCGTTCGAGATTATCGACACATTCCAACCCGAGGTGGGCCAACTTGAGATCGACTTCAACAGCTCGAAGGAAACGAAGGATATCTTCGACGAGCGCGTGATCGATGAACTGGCCCATGCGCCCGATTCTTACGAAACAGAACTCAGCGTGCGCAAGTTTATCGAGTTTTTACAGTCGGGAAAACTGGCGGTGCGGGCGCACCCCAGCCAGCAGATTCACGCCAAAGTTTACATCCAGCGCTTCGGGCCAGAGGATCGGGATTATGGCCGGGTAATCACCGGATCCAGCAACTTCAGCTTCAGCGGGCTGCAAGGGCAGTATGAATTCAATGTAGAATTGAAGAACCGGGCCGACGTGGCATTTGCACTGGAGAAATTCGAGGAACTCTGGGCGGAGTCTGTCGATTTATCGGAACAATATATCGACGCCATTCAGAAACGCACCTGGCTGAACGACCAGATCCAACCTTACGAGCTCTATCTCAAATTTTTATATGAGTACTTCAAAGAAGAGATCAACGCCGACGACAGCATCGAACCCTTTTTACCGGAAGGCTTCATGGATCTGGCGTACCAACGACAGGCGGTGGTCTCCGCCCGTCGCATCCTGGAGGCTTACGGCGGCGTCTTCCTGGCCGATGTCGTGGGCCTGGGCAAGACCTTTATCTCGGCGCTGTTGGCGCAGCAATTGACCGACGGCCATATTTTGATCATCTGCCCGCCGGTGCTGAAGGAATACTGGGAAGAGACCTTCCGTGATTTTCGCGTGCCGGCGACCGTGGAATCGTTGGGAAAGCTTGATCACATCCTGGAAAAGGGACACGCCAAGTACAAATATGTGTTTGTGGATGAGGCCCACCGTTTTCGCAATGAAAATACCCGACAGTACGAAAAACTGCACAAAATATGTTGGGGCAAGAAAGTGATTTTGGTTTCAGCCACGCCCCTCAACAATCAGATCGACGACATTTTCTCCCAACTCAAACTCTTTCAAGCGCCCAAACGGAGCTTGATTCCGGGCATGAGGGACCTGGAAGGCTTCTTCCGGGATTTGAAAAAGCGCCTGCGTCAGTTTGATGACAAAAAGGACCCAGCTTACATAAAGGAAGTGAAGGATGTGGCGCGGGAAGTGCGCACCCGGGTGCTGAGCCATGTGATGGTGCGGCGCACCCGTCACGAAATCGTCAAGTATTACAGCCAGGATATCAAAGAACAGGGCTTGTTCTTCCCCGAAGTCACTGATCCGCAGCGCCTGATTTATCGATTCGACCCGGAAACAGAATCGGTGTTCGACCAGACCATCAAACACTTGAAGTCTTTCCACTATGCCCGCTACATGCCCCGGATTTATCTAAAAGCGGGCATTTCCGCCTTCGAAGCGCAATCGCAGCGCAATGTCGGTGGTTTTATGAAAGGCTTGCTGGTCAAGCGCCTGGAGAGTAGTTTTTACGCCTTCAAGATGACCCTCGCCCGCTTCATCCAGTCGTATGACCGGTTTATCGACATGCTGGATGAAGGAACGGTGTACATCAGCAAAACGGTGAATGTGTACGACCTGCTGGAGCGAGACGATGAGATGGAAATCCAGCGCCTGCTGGAGTCGGAAGACCTGGAAAAATACGATGCAAAGGACTTTTCATCTGAGTTCCGGGATGCGTTGGCGGCTGATCTGGCCTTGCTGATGGAGGTTGACCGGCTATGGCAAAGGGTGGACAGCGATCCCAAGCGGGAAGCGTTCATCCGCCAATTGCGACAAAATCCCCTGCTCAAAAACCAAAAACTGATCGTTTTCTCGGAATCGGCTGAGACTGTGGACTATCTCTACCGGGGCCTGCAGCAGGAGTTTCCGGGCCAGGTGATGACTTATAGCAGCAGCGGCGGCATGCACAACGATGTGGCCCTGGGCAAAGAGCCGGCCCGCCGTCTCATCGAAGCCAATTATGCTCCCCGCCATCACCAGCCCCGTGATGATGTGCGCATCCTGATCACCACCGACGTGCTGGCGGAAGGCATCAACCTGCATCGCGCCAACATCGTGGTCAACTACGACCTGCCCTGGAACCCCACGCGGGTGCTGCAACGGGTAGGACGCGTCAACCGGGTGGGCACAACGCATTCTCAGATTTATGTGTTCAATTTCTTCCCCACCAGTCAATCGGATGAGCAAATCGGCCTGGAAGCTAACATCATCTCAAAAATCCAGGCTTTTCACGATATGCTGGGCGAGGATGCCAGGTATTTATCGGAAGAAGAGGAAGTGACGCAGCATGATCTGCGGGGGAAGGTGCTGTATCGCAAATTGGTGAGCAAAGAGACCTACCAGGGCGAGGAGGGGGAAGAGGAATCAGACCTGGAATACTTGCAGGTGATTCGGCAGGTGCGGGATGAGGATGAAGCGCTGTTCGAACGAATCAAACATTTGCCCAAAAAGGCCCGCGCCGGCTGGGATGATGAAGCTGGCGGGAATGATCGACTGGTGACGTTCTTCCGGGTGGGCAAGCTGAAGAAGTTTTTGGTCTCGACCGTGCATGCAACCAGAGAAATTGATTTCTTTGCTGCGGTGGATTTGATGAAGTGCGAGGCAGATAAGCCTTCCATTCGTCTGCCCAGGATTTATTATGACCTGCTGGCGCAAAACAAGGCGGGCTTCGATGCGCTCTTGCAGGAGGACAACGCGCCCAAGGCCCTGGGCGGCGGCCATACGAACACCCAACGCGTGCTGAAAAACATCCGGGCCGCGCAGAAAGACAACAAAAAGATGACCGATGAGGACGAAGCCTTTTTGCATAAAGCCCGGCAGGCCTTCGAGGAGGGGCGCATTCCCCGCAAGACCAGTCAACGCATTATGCGGGCCATCGACAAACAGAAACGCGCCCTCTCCGGACTGCGCATCCTGACGATCCTGCGGGCCGAACTGGACGACGACATCCTTTCCACCCGACCCGCGCAAGCTGAACGTCCCCACGAAAAACGGGAAATCATCCTTTCAGCCTATCTGAGGCAACAATCATGAACCGAGATGCAGCTCTCCAACTAATTACCCGCACCTTTGACAATCCCTTCGACGAAGCGGGATTCGGCAGGCTGACCGGCAATATTCTGAATGAGGTCGATCGTAGCAAGGCGCTTATGTCGCGACACGGCGCGTACATCCCCAACGCGTTCAAAGGGCACATCCGTCAATACAAGCGTCCTTTTGTTTATACCGACCCCAATGGCGAGCGCCTGGATGTGCTGGTGGTGCGTTTGCACAAAACGAGCAGTCTGGAGCGGGCGCGCACCATGCAGCGCAATTTCATCTCATGGTATCTCAAGCAGGAACACGCCGAACCGGTGGAAGCGGCCTTGGTGGCCTTTTATCATGACGATGCACCGGACTGGCGCTTTTCGTTGGTGCGGCTGGAATATGTCTTTGGTGAAACCGGCGTAGAAGAAAAACTAACCCCGGCCCGGCGTTACAGCTATCTGGTGGGGCCCACCGAGCCCACCCACACCGCAGAACAACAATTGCTACCCTTTTTGCTGCACGACGCCGCCAATCCCACCATCGACCAACTGGCCACGGCGTTTCAGGTAGAAACAGTAAGCAAGCAGTTTTTCGAGGCTTACAAAGAACTCTTCTTGAGACTGGTAGAAGCTATCGAAGTCACGTTGCAGGCAGATGACACGGTAGCCCAAGATTTTCAGCGTGCTGGCATCCAGGCGCCCGGTTTTGCCAAAAAATTGTTGGGACAAATCGTCTTTCTCTATTTCATCCAGAAAAAGGGCTGGCTGGGGGTGGCATTGGACAAGCCCTGGGGAACCGGCCCCAGGAATTTCTTGCGTCGCCTGTTCGAGCGCAGCCAGGCCACGGGCAACGGCAACTTCTTCAACGATAGTCTGGAACCACTTTTCTACGACGCCCTGGCCATCCAGCGCTCCGGCGACCGCTTCACCCTCGATGGGTATACCGTCAAAATCCCCTTCCTCAATGGCGGCCTGTTCGAGCCCATGGGCGGCTACGATTGGCGGCACACCACCCTGGCTCTGCCCGACGCCCTCTTTTCCAATCGTAAAGATGAGCGGGATGACAGCGCCACCGGCATTTTGGATGTGTTCGACCGCTACAATTTTACGGTGTGGGAGGAGGAGCCGCTGGAAAAAGAAGTGGCGGTGGACCCGGAGATGCTGGGCAAGGTTTTCGAAAATCTGCTGGAGGTGCAGGATCGCAAATCCAAGGGCGCTTTTTACACGCCGCGCGAGATCGTGCACTACATGTGCCAGGAGAGCTTGATCAATTATCTGGACACCGCGGTGAATGATGACCCGGACGGCGCGGTTCCGCGCGACGCGCTCACGACCCTGGTGCGCTGGGGCGGCCTGGCCCTGCAGCAGGACGCGGCCAAGGAGGCGGGCCTGCAAAAGGGCGATTATGTGTTGCCGGCCGCGGTGCGGGCGCACGCGGCCCTGTTGGATGAGGCGCTGGCCGGCATCAAGCTCTGCGACCCGGCCATCGGCTCCGGCGCTTTTCCGGTGGGCATGTTGCACGAGATCGTGCAGGCGCGGCAGGCCCTGAATCTTTTCACAGACAAACAGCCTACGGCCTACGATCTCAAGCGCCACGCCATCCAGGAGAGCATTTACGGCGTGGACATCGACGCCGGCGCGGTGGAGATCGCCAAGCTACGCTTATGGCTATCGTTGGTGGTGGATGAAGAGCGTTACGACGCCATCCAGCCCTTGCCCAACCTGGATTACAAGATCGTGCAGGGGAACTCGTTGGGCCGGGTGGAGAAGAATTTGTTCAACGAGGCGCTCTTCGCCGATCTGGATGCGCTCAAACGCCGCTACTTCGATGAAACCCATCCCCGCGAAAAGACCAAACTGCGGGCCCAGATCGAGCAGTTGATCGGCCTGCTGACCAGCGGCAAGCGGGACTTCGATTTCGAGATCTATTTTCACGAGGTGTTCGAGGACAAAGGCGGCTTCGATGTGGTCATCGGCAATCCGCCGTATGTGCGCCAGGAGCGCCTGCGCGCGCTCAAGCCGCAATTCAAGGCCAATTTCCCCCAGGTTTACGCGGGCACCGCCGATCTTTATGTTTATTTTTACGCTCAGGGCGTTCACATCCTGCACAGCCACGGTTCGCTGGCCTACATCAGCAGCAACAAGTTCATGCGCGCGGGCTATGGCAAGAAATTACGCCAATTCTTGGGAACGAAGACGGCGCTGCACACCCTGATCGACTTCGGCGACTTACCCGTCTTCGACGCCACCGCCTACCCCACCATCGTCATCACCCGCAAGGCCGCGCCCGCGCCCGACCATGCCCTGCTGGCCCTGACCGTGGATTCCCTGGACGTGCTGCAAAACCTGCCCCTGGTGGTGCATGATCTGGCCTGGCCCATCCCCCAGAGATCCTTGCGCACAGAGGGCTGGGCGCTAGTGCAGCCGCGGGTACGGGCCTTGATGAAAAAATTACGGAGCAAGGGCACGGCTTTGGCCGAGTTTGTGGATTGGAAGATTTACTACGGCATCAAGACCGGCTACAACCAGGCTTTCGTCATCGACGAAGCCACCCGGCAGCGGCTGATCGAAGCCGATCCTCGCAGCGCCGAGGTAATCAAACCCTGGCTGCGGGGGCGGGACATCAAGCGCTGGCGAGTGGATTGGTGCGGGTTGTATGTGATTTATATTCGAAACGGTGGCGATGCAGGGGTGACACATCCTTGGGAGAATATACGTATCGAAACAGATGCTCGTGATCTGTTTCGCAAAACATATCCGGCCATCCACGATCACTTGAGCCAGTTTGAACCGGCGTTACGCAAACGCCAAGATCAGGGGCGTTTTTGGTGGGAGCTGCGGGCGTGTGCGTACTACGAAGCATTCGAGAAGCCAAAGATTGTATACCCAGATATTGCCAAGCGGCCAGAATTTGTATTTGATTTTGAAGGCCGTTATGGCGGAAATACATTGTACATTATTCCCACCAACGAGCTTTTTCTGCTTGGGGTACTCAACTCGCCTGTTGTCCATTTTTTCTATTCCAAAATCAGCTCAACAGTACGCGGTGGCTATTTCCGTTTCATTGCCACATACATGTCGCAAATTCCGATTCCAAACGCAAATTCCGAACAAAGAGAGACGATGGAGTCCTTGGTGCGCCAATTGCTGGACGCCCGCGGCATGGGCCCGCAGGTGGCGGCGTGGGAGCGTGAGTTGAATGAAATCGTGTATCGGTTGTATGATCTGACGGAGGAGGAGATTGGGTTGGTGGAGGAGAGCGTGGGCAAAAAATGATTCCAATAAAAAAAGCCCCTTGCGGGGCCCGAAGGCTACAACCTTCCACCTCCAGATAACTGGATTACTGCTAATGTAACAGCAAAACCATGTTTTTGCCAAGATAATTTGCTCTATTTCGCTAAAACGACCACCACCTACGCCGCATTCACGCTCTCAGTGGTTCAGTCATAGTTTATATCACAACAACTACACATCAAAATTCGGTCTAACTGACGGCTATCAGGAGTTAAAACATGCCCAAATTCGATCCCAAGACCGCTTACGACATCGTCCCGGCCAATATCAACATCAAAGACTTCCACGAGTACGCAGAGGAGTTTGTGGTGCGTCCGCCTTATCAGCGCAAGAATGTATGGAGCCGCAAAAAACGACAAGACCTGCTAGACAGTCTCTTCCGCCGTTACTACGTGCCCCGCATCGTCCTGCGCGAGGTGCGACTGGATGATGACCGCACCGTCAACGAAGTTATCGACGGCCAGCAACGCATCGACACCGTACAGCGCTTTTACGCAAACGATCTACCTCTGCCAAGATCATTGCAAGACCTGAATCCTGAACTGCCGGGCAAGCGCTACGCCGAGTTACCTTCTGATGTGCGTCGCTTTGTGGATCGACTTGCCTATCAGGCTGATGTCGTCAAAGGGATCGGCGATCCAAAAAATCCTGCCCATCAGAATGTGGCGACAACCATTTTTTGGCGCTTGCAGCAGGGAGAATCACTCAATTTCATGGAAGAAGCGCATTCCATGCTCGCCAGTCTGGTGCGCAATTTTGTGGTCAAGTATGCCGATGACCAGCGATTCGATTACCAAGCTTATAAACCCATCGAGGGCAACCCGGACAAGCATCCATTCTTCACGCTACTGTTTCGCAAGAATGACCGTATGCAGCATTTGGCCCTTTTGACGCGCTTCCTTCGTATCGAACAAGCTAACAAAATTGTAGATATCAAGAACTCAGACGTTGTTCAATTCATTAAAGACACAGAAACTAATGATGGTATCGGCAATTTCTCGTTGGAAAACGAACCGTATGCAAAACGCACGCTGCAAAATCTGAATTTGTTCTATGCTATTTTCAAGAATGATCCAATGGTGCAAGATGGCAGTCCGTTGCGAGAATTAAGTGTCGAGTATTTCATCATTTCCGTCTACTTGTTGTTGCGGCATCTCCGCGCTTATTACGTCTTTGGTCAAGAGGAACGCGAGCTGTTTCGGAAATTTGTGATTTCCTATCATCAGCGATGGAAAGCCGCCAAGCAGACCGATAACGACATCTTGCTTTTCACCACAAACCGCCAACAATCGACCGCTGAAACTGAGGCCCGAGACCGTCTGCTTCGCCAGGCATTCTTCCAGTTTGCCGCTGAACACGAGCATAACATGCTGACCAAAGACGAACGTAGAGCCTTCAGCGAAGTTGAACGTATTGCCATTTACCGCAGGAATGATGGTCTGTGTCAGGTGTGCCTGGCTGAGGGAAAGCCGGAAAAAGAAGCACGCGTACCCTGGTCAGAATTCGACGCAGATCATGTGATTCCCCACGCCAAAGGCGGGCGCACGGATATCGAGAACGCCCAGGTGCTATGCCGCTACCACAATCAGCACAAAGGCGCTACGATGCCGACGGAGACCATTGCCCGCGCTCCCGAGGCGACTACGCCCACGCACTTTGTTCTGCTCGGCCAATCCTATGAGTTTCGCACCTGGAATGGTATGTTAATCACTGCCTGCTCAACACTGGCTAAACGTCATGGCGACGAGTTCGCTGCGAAAGCCTTTACCGTGAGGGGCGACACGCGCCAATATGTAGCTTCGGTTCCCACCGGCATGACCCACCCCGCGCGCATTCCTGACACCGACCTCTGGGTGGAGGCCAACCAGAGCGCCGAATCCGCCAAGCGGCTGGTCGAAAAGCTGCTGGCGGCGCTGGGGCATGATGCTGCTGAACCAGGCGTGTTCGAGGTTGCTGTCTGAAAATCAGGCAACGATTCTGTTGGCAAATCAGATCGTTTTGATATACTAAACACAGTACACCCGCCAGGCCTCTGTCTCTTCCGAGGGACATGCTCAACTGTGGCGGGTTTTTCTTATAGGAACAGCTTATGGCGTCTGCACGCCAAAAAAACACCACCTACGACGCATTTGCGCTTTCAGTGGTTCGATTTGTGATTTAATAAAATTGATTGGGGCCTAGTGATGAAATGATTTATAATGATAATGAGTTCATCTTATTTTTATTTGTGAAACATCGTAACTACT
>CAZYSY010000235.1:0-7172 GCA_964650295.1 uncultured Caldilineales bacterium
CGGATTGTGCTTATTGGTTGGTTTCGGGGTGGCTGTGGGTGGCGGGGTGGGCGTGGAGACAATGAGGGTGGGCGTAGGGGCGTTACCGCTGGTAACTGTGCCGGTGATAGATTCGTCGGTCGAGGGGGGCATGGTCTCATAGGCCACCGGCGTTTTGTCATCTTTTGCATCGTTGACATGGATGCCTGGCGAGGGCAAGGCTGTGGACACGGATGAAGACTGTGCCTCCCCATTCATGGCCGGCGCCACGGTTTCCATGGTCTGCTCTACTGCCACTCGGGTCGCAGTGGATTCCCTGGGCGCAGTTTTTTGACGTGAAAAATAGATGCCCGCGGCAATCAGTAAAATTAACAGCCCCCCTGCACCGACAGCGCCCCAAATCCACACTGGGACGCCGCCCCCGCCTCCTCCTTTCTCGGCTTCCGGCATATCCAGCACGACTGCGGTGACATTATCGCTGGCGCCAGCTTTCAGTGCATTTTTTACCAGCTCCTCAGCGGCTTTGGGGGCAGGATAGCGACTGAGCAGCACTTCGATCTGCGGATCGGGGACGACATCGGAAACACCATCCGAATTGAGTAGGACGGTGTCATTGTTTTCCAGAAAAAGTGGCTTTTCACGGCAGTCCGCCAAGTCATCCACAGCACTGCTGACCCGATAGCGCGTGTCCACCTCGACATGGGGCTCGATGCCCAGAAAGCGTTTGAGCACGCCGCGGTTGGGATGATTGCGGATCTCTTCGGGACTGCGCCCGTGCCGCAGCGCTTCTTCCGCCCAGGTGTGATCGATGGTCAATTGCCGCAAATTTCCATCCCGCAGCAAATAGGCGCGACTGTCGCCTACATGCGCCAGGTAAAGCCGCTTGCCAATGATAACGACCGCCGTGCAGGTGGTGCCCATACCCGCTCGATCCATATCCTTGAGCGATTCTTGATAAATGCGGGTGTTGGCCTCCTTGATGGCGGCCACCAGCACTTTGGTCATCTCGCTGGCTGTGGGCTGGGCTTGCTCGATATATTGGGGAATGGTCTCCTGAGCGATACTGCTGGCCAGTTCGCCTGTGCTCTGGCCGCCGATGCCGTCGGCCACCAGGGCCAGCGTTGCATTCAGCCCATCACGAGTCGTAAATTCATGTACAAGATAGCGATCTTCCTGGTTGGGGCGTTTACCCTCATCAGAATAAACGCCGGTCAGGATGGGGGCTGTGGTGGTTTTGACTGTTGCCATATTGATATGTTCCTTTATGTGGATTCAATGAGGTAAGACAACGAGATGAAAATCATCATCCATGTCATTCTTATCGAAGGAAAAATCTTGCGTTTACAGATGAGTCAATTTCCTTACACTCCTACAGAATGATGAAACAACGGTCTTATTTACGGAGCTGGCGTCGCTGTAGCGGTGATAATGCCATTGGGGATGTCAGTCTTTGTGGTGGTGGTCGCAACGGGCGTTGCATCCGTCGGCACTGTTGTCTGCGGCGCAGAAGTCAATACAACGCGTCTGCTCGGAACAGGCGTGGCAATGGTTTGCCCTGAGGCAGCCTCGGTGCGGGAGATGGGGGACCATTTGAGCGGCATATTCATCATCAAGATGGCTGTCTCGATGGTCAGAAGCAGCGCCAGAAACAGGACTGCATAGCGCCAACTGCTTGCTCCGGAAGTAGAATTGACGGGCTGGGTCTGGATGGGTTGCGAAATCTTCAAACGAGGCGGGGGCACGATTTGATCCAGTAGGGTGGCCACCTCCTGGGCGGAAGGGCGACGCTCTGGCCGTTTATCCAACAATTTCATCACCAGTTCATCCAGCTCGCGATAATGCCTCAGCGCCTCATTGTATTGATAAGGCCGAGTGGGCTTGTCATGCAAAATAGCAGTCGTCACCTGATTCTTGCGTCCACTGAATGGCAATTGGCCTGTCAGCATACGATATAGAACAACGCCAACAGCGTACATATCAACGGCATTTTTATCGGTGATGTATTCGGGCGGCTTATCTCCCAACATCACCTGCACCCGCTCAGGCGGCAGATAAACCAAGGCGCCAGCCTCCACCTCAGCTCGGCGTTCATTCCGCTGGGCTGAGCCGAAATCAATAAGCACAGCCTCTAGCAACTCACCGGAGGCCAGAGGCCGGCGGAAAAGAATGTTGTTGGGTTTGACATCCAGGTGTGAATAGCCTTGGGCGTGCATGTAGTCCAGCGCCATACATAACTGCTGGGTGATCTCCGCAGCCATGACCGGCTCCAGGGCGCCGTGCCGTTTAATCAGATCATCGACCGAATTTCCGGATAGGTACTCCATCACGAAATACCAGGGTTGCCCCGGAAGTCCCATGGCTCTGGCCATGAAAGAAAAACGCCGTTCATTCACCTTGATGGGGTAAATGCGCGCAATCCCGGGGTGTTTCAAACGCCGTAAAGTGTCCACCTCATTGTTTAACGCCCGAAAATAGGTATCATTGCCGGCTCCGCCATCTGTGCGGGCAATTTTGATTGCGACCAACGTTTCGCCGTCGTCATCATCCCGTACGCCCATGGCAACCTGTGCAAAGCCGCCGCGATGGTTAGGGAAAATTTTTACAATCCGGTAAGGGCCGATTTTACTTCCTTCCGCAATGCCAGAAGTCATAATAAACTGCTCCGTTCGATCATGAAAGATAGGCGATTTGTTTAGCGTCCCAGGAATGGTTCAGTCATCTCTGTCTCGGGTCCGGGCGCAAATTTGACCTTGACGCGACCAAATTCGATGAGATCGCCAACAGCGAGTTGCACAGGTTCATGCTCCACGCGAATGTCGTTAACATAAGTTCCGCTGGAGCTTCCTTCATCATAGAGAAGGAAAACGCCATCCGATTCCTCGACAATGCGGGCATGAAGCCGGGAAACCGTGGCATCCGAAAAGATAATCTGGGCCTGAGAAGGATCCCGGCCAATACGAGATGTTTGAGCGGGCAGAGGGATCGCCTTGCCGGTATTACCCATATCATCGACGATCGGTACCAGCGCGGCGTTGGTTTGATATTGCAGACCGCGGCGTGCGCGGAATGGCTGCGTAACATCCTGTACCTTTGTGGACACGGTCGCGAGCCCAGCCATGACCGCTTGCGGGCGTTTGATGAACACAAAGATGGCGAAACCCAGAGCCATCAGCGCCAAAATCCAGGGAATCCAGTACCAGATATCCTTTCTGGGATCTGGAATCGGGGGAATGGGTTCAGTTCCGAAAACATCTCCCGGCACAGTCACAGCATTGACGCCGTCTACAACGACCGGGCCGGCTTCGGTAACGCCCCGCTGGCGAGACATATCCTTGATAATGTATTCCCCCGCCGCCAGATTCGCAAATTGATAGGAGCCATCATCTGCAACCGTCACCGAGGAAACAGGCTGTCCATTGTCATCCGCCAAGATCAACTGGTCGCCGGACCCTCCGGGGATTTCTCCTAGAATGGCGCTGCTTTGAGGCGGATCGGGTTTCTTTACCACCACGGTCACCTGCGTTGGCTCACTTCGCCCTTCGATGCCAAGGCTGTCGCGTACGGAGACGATGATGGTCAATTCATTTTCCCCCTGACTCAATTTGGTGAAATCCCAGAAGAAAGTCTCGGTGGGCGGGAGCTTGGCGACTACAGAGCCATTCACTTCATAGATGACCTGGGTAATATCCCGTTGATGCCCATCGGGGAAACTGACGATGACGGGCACCGGCATGCCTTTTGGCTCGATATCCTCCAGACTGACCCGCCAGTCGTCCGTAACGCGATTGATGATCTTTCCGTCCAAAGGTTCGGGATCATCAGGTTTTTTTCGAAAACTATCGGGATCAGCAATAAAAACTTTGGGCGGGAGAGGCGTTACTGGAATGCTATAAAGCTCACTTTTGTATTCTCTGTCGCCTTTTACAACACCGATTTGCCCAACATGATCGCCACTGGCGTTAATGGCGGATTGGTAACTGATGGCATATTGATAACCCTGAGATTTGATCAGGCTGTAAAGCGGGGCCAAAGAATCAGAGCCACTATAAACAGTATAGGCGCCATCTGTCTCCTCCGCCAAGCGTTGTAAATTCTTGGCGTCGCCGGCATAGGCAGGCCCAATCTTGACGCTGAGAATCGTGACGCCCATCCCATTTGCACGATTCAATACGTCTGTAATTTCCTGGGCACTGATACGATCCACCCCATCCGAAAACACTAGTAGAAATTTAGCCCGCTCCCGATAATCGCCGAGATCCTTCATCCGTTTCATCGCGTCCTGAAGCATCTTTAACAGTGGTGTGTAGCCATCAACAGGCTGAGATTGATAAGCGGCATTATGGATAGCTGTATAAGCGTTTGTCCAATCCTGAACGACATCGAACCCAGTGGCATTAGTCGGAGCCATGAGCATCAGCCAATCTCTGCGATTTTTGATATCAATCCATTGGCGATTTTCGTTGAGCGCCAGTTCATCAATGGCGTCAATTGCCGCATCGAACCGCCGTTTATTAGGGTCGGTAATACCAGGAAGCTTAAAGCTGCCAGAGGCGTCCATGACGATAGCGACTGCCGTCCCCACATAGGTTTGCCCCACCTCCGTAACTGGACGGGCGGTTCCATCCTCATACACCCGAAAATCTTTGTCGGTCAAATCAGGAACGACTTTGCCATTATTCAATGGCGTTGCAAAAATTCGGATGAGAGGGAAATTCGCCACATCAACCTTATTGATATGAACATCAATAGCTGGGCCCTGGGCGTGACTCACCAAAAGTGGAAAAAACAGGAGCACTCCAATAAAAAGGATAATGACTGTGAGTCTACTGCTGAATGTTTTGGGCATTGCTTCCTCCTTTATGAAAATTCAATGTTGGGGCATTGAGAAAAATTGTTCTTCATATGCTACGGAGATGTATGTTCATCTTCTGTTACAACAAGCGACATACGATCCAGTAAATCCCAGCTCGCCAGGAAAACGGGCCAGGAATAGTAGTGGAGCTGTCCATCCCATGGATCCGCAACCCATACGCCCTCCTCATCATAACCGATAACCAAATTCGTGTGCTCGCCATGCACCGCCTTGATGTGCTCCCCATCCTTGGCTGTCCAAAATACAACACGGTGCACCGCCATGTTGGCGGTCACCCAAACCATCACAGGATTCCCATCGACGATCTGTTGCTTCACCCAATCTTTACTTTCACCGTAATGTACTTCTGCATCAATGCCGATGGTTTTCAGTCCCCGGACAATCGGTTCAGCATAAACGCCGTAGCCATGCGGATAAAGTCTGCCAGGCGGATCATCAAAACTCCGCCCCACAAATCCCACGTGAGGATTGCCATTGGGATCATGACCAACCACATCAAATATCTCATCCCATCCAAAAGGAAACCCGTAGTACCAGATCAAGTCCGATGCTGATTGAAATTCACAATTCAGAGAGCGGGTCTGCTTGCCAACTGGAACGTTCTCGAGAAAAGCTGTACTCAGAGGGCTGCTATCTCGTTGCGTTGGCGCCCCAGTCTTGACCGCATCAGGTGAGGGACTTGGCGTTCGCGTCACCTGAATGATAATGCCGCCTTGCAACACATCCGGCTCTGGCGTAGTCGTCGTGAACACCACCCCATCCTTTCTCTCTCCATCTGAAGTAGACGCGTGTTGCCCACCATTATACGCACTCCCAATTCCGGACTGGATTGGCTGTGTGTTTGCCAGCGGTGGCGGGACCAAGCAGCCAGCCAGCAAAAAAGCCAAACTGAAAATACTTGCCAGAATTAGCAGCTTCAGACAATTATGATGGTCTGAAAAATATCCAATTAAGGAATTTGGGAAACTCTCTGCCATTTCACAGTATTCTAAGAGATTTGGATATGTGGATAGGGTACATCTCACCCCTTACATGGAATTTTTGATTCCACGGCGATAACCACATATAAATCGTTGAAAAACACGAATTTTTATTTTGGCGAGAGAGTGTCCCGTTGGGGCCAGAAATAGGACATTCAAATTATAGCATACAGTGGCTTGCATTACAAAATATAATCCCGGTAGTGTATCCCTTGCGGTTGAAATTATGAAAGAGGCTGGAACTCGGGTAAAGTAGGTAGCGTCGACCAACCAAACCAAACTCAGGAGGCCGGGAGGGGGCAATCTTCATCGAATCTCCAAGAAGTGTCCCCTCCAAGACCCGCCACCCCGCGGCAACCCGGCTGTTTTCCGCCGCGGGCCCGCGCCCATCATGCGTCCGCGGGCTAGTCGTAAAACCAGGGCGTCACGCAGCAAGATCAGCAGAAGTACTTTTCCTGTCAGTCCATCCTTCAAAGTTGCGTTCAGATAGGGCACAGCTTTTTCAGGGGTTTCTAGATCTTGCAGCAGGTCTTCTTCCTAACAGCAATGGGATGATACTCCGTCGGAAAACACAAACGTCCCTCTCGATGAACATGTCCATCTGGAGGGACGCAAGTGAAAAATAGTTGGTAGTTACAGCATATTTACCGTATCTGCATTAATGAAAGATACAAGGGGCGAGCCTGTCCCATCACCGCCCAGATGGAGCAGTGTGTGGGGTGAGCTGTGATGGTATTCGTCGTGACATCGACGCTGCTGGTGTCATCCATCACCCAGCGATTTCCGTTCCAGTAGTACAACGCGAGTGCGTCTTCCAGGACGGGGACGTCATCGGGGTAGGTCACCGTGATGGTGTAGGATTTTCCTGGTGCGGGCTGAGCCGGTTTGCCTGATGCGTCATATGCGGCGGTGATGTCGAAAACCTGGCCAGTGCTTGTGAGGCCCGCGGGCGCAGGCATGCCAGTGGCCGGGCCTTGCACCAGACGCACCGTGCCGGTGAAGGTGTCTGTGGGGATATCGATGGCCACGCGGCCGTCGGTCGAGGCGAGGCTTCCGCCCGTTGTGGTGATGCGGGCCTCCACCCGGTTCAATCGCCAGTCAGCAAGTCGCGTCTCCAGAGTGTAGTGGCGTTGCAGGTAGGGACGGGTCAAGTAAGTCGCATTGTATCCATGCAAGGGAGCCATAACCGTGTCTTCATCCACCAGAATCCTCTCAGCTTGCTTATAGAACTCCTTGCGCGCGGCCGGATCAGCGGTGGCCGCGGCAGACGCAAGCAGATGCTCATAGTCTCCATTTCGCCAGTTGCCAAAGGCAGCTCGAGCGTCAATGCCGTCATGCAA
>CAZYSY010000236.1:0-8759 GCA_964650295.1 uncultured Caldilineales bacterium
GATCAGGGCTGCGACCATGAGACCGATGAAGGTGGCGGGCATGGTCACCAGCAATATCTGCGCCATGCTATACCCATACGGCTCGAAGGTCCCCACCATCACCGCCATCACCGCGCTGACCGGACTGGCCATCAGGGCGAAAGCCCCTGCCACCGTGGCCACGCCCAGCGGGCGCTCCGGGCGGATCTTTTCATTATAAGAGAGTTCATAAATCACAGGGATAAGGGGGTAATAGACATGAGCCGTTCCTGCTCCCACAGAGAAAATCCAGGCGACAGCAGGAGCGTAGAACGTAATACGTCCTGGGTTGGAGCGCAGCACCTTCTTGGCGATTTCCACCATATAATCGATGCCGCCCGCCACTTCCATGGACGCGGCCGCGATGGTGACGGCAATGATGATCAGGATGGCGGTGACAGGCGGGCTGGTGGGGATGACATGAAAGCCATATGTCAACACCAAGAGCCCGACGCCACCCCAAAGCCCCAGTCCAATGCCTCCCATTTGGGCGCCCAGCAAGATTGCCCCAATGACAACCGCCAATTGCATGAAAAAGGAGATCGTGTCGCCGCTCATTTGGTTCCTCCTTGTCTTGTTAATAAAAGAAATAGGTCGAAAAAGAAGATATGAAACTCGCTTGATATGGGGCTATTGTTTGATTTATGGGGCGCTTGCTTTGATCTGCACCATCATCTTGGATGTCTTGAAACCTTAAAAAAAGTTGCCCGACTGTCTTTTGGAATTATAGGTGAGAAAGAGGATAATCGCAAGTCGCTTTGTTGATGGGGGCGTTTCAAAATTTAGACGCCTTTCGTATTCCTGGCCGTCGCTTCAGGCCTGTGGCCAGTGGCCGGCCTCTGCCGTCCAGGTTGTCGCAGGGCAACCACGGGCGCTATCTGAACGCTTTTTACAATTTCTCCCTCGCCCATCTCGGAGCTTAATGTGGAGACGGCCCGAGTTCACTCGGCCAGTGCCCAATAAGTGCCTCCAAATTGAAATGCACCCTGTGGATACTTTACTGCGGGGTGATGAACGCTGGACAAAAGAAAAACCCCCGCTTATGGGCGGGGGCTTGAAATTTCGAAGGTGAAGGCGCGGTTACTCGGGATTAGGCATGATGATGATGGAGGTCGTATTGTCACCGTTGTCTGTAATCATCATGACGAAGGAATTATCACCTTTACTCCAGGTGCCCATCGATTTATCTCCTTCCAAGGACCATCCCATACTTGTTAGCTGCTCGTTGTAGAATTCAGCCAGTTCATCAACGCCAAGTTGGCTGGTGAGATTGATCATTCCTCCAAACGATCCATCGACAGTCGTTTGTTCGGGAACGGGGAATGCGCCCGGCTCGAATCCAGGAATATTGACTTGGCCTGGTTTGGGCGCTTCGGCTGGCGGCTCGATGACAATGTCGCCGTTGATGTTAGAAATTTCGGAGAGGATACGACCTTTGATGGTCGTTGTAGAACCGTCGGTCTTGGATTTGAAAGTGCCTTCGATGTTGATTTCGACCTTGACTGGATATTTCTCTTTTTCAGCGATCCAGAGGTCACCGGTGGTTTGAATGTCGACAGTTTCAAACTGGGTAATATCCTCTCCATCATCCAATTGTGAGATCATGGCGCTATTCAACACTTCTTGGAAGGCGGCGTCATCCTTGAATTTGTAATGGATGGTCTTGACGCCGTTGATCTTCTCTTTTCCGACCTTTTCGAGATCGTCAACGCTCTCAACAAAGTCTTCGATGCCGATGCTAATCGGGCCATCATCGCCTGCTTCCTCGCGCGAAGCCGAAATCCATTGATCTCCCAATTTGATGTAGGTGGTGTCATCAATGGATATCATCTGGATTTCTTGTATATCTTCGCTTCCGTCTTGCGCCCCAGTTGTATCGAGGCCGCTCATAGTGGTCGAAAGGTTGTATCCGTAGGAGTTATCGGTCTTTACCCAGTCGCTTTCGAAAATGATGTCAATATGGACAGGTTGTTGGTCATCTGCAGGCGTGTGGGTGATATCATAGGTGTATTCACCTTTTGCATGATACGAATTAGCCACATCTTCAACTTTGACAAATTCGCTCGTTAATTCCTCTTTCGGCTCAGGGGTGGGCGTAGGCGGCTCTGGGGTAGGCGTAGGCGGCTCTGGGGTGGACGTGGGAGCTTCGGGTGTGGTCGCCTTGGCGTTCGTAGCTTCGCCCGATTTTGTTGTTGTCGTGCCGGCGTCTGTCGCGCCGTTATCTGATGCCTTGTTGCCACCACATGCAGCCAGCGTGAAGGTGAGTGCAAGTACTAGTAAGAGTGTAAAGAGTGTTTTGCGGTTCATGTTTAGTTCCTTTGAATTGAGAATCTTCGTAAGGTGGTTAATGATAGCCGATTTCTTGTAAATTGGCGAATATGTTCGCTGTGCGCAAATGACGTCTTCCTGGTTTTGGAGCGTAGCAGCGACCTGGATTGCATTGACCAGGACAACAAAAAACGCTTTGGCATCATTATATACGTTGCCAAAGCGTTTTGGGTTCCTGTTGCCCGGGGTTAAGCGGATGTGATTTTGGATTGCGAGATGCCATCAAAGATCATATCCACGGTGCGATCGAGTTGTTCTGGCAGGGATGTTTGGAAGTCTTTGCTGCACCAGATAACGATTTGTTGAAAGTAAAGGGTATAGAGGGCGTCCGCCACGAAGGAGGAATCAGCGCTTTCGATGATTTCTTGTTTTCGTTTTCCTTGTTCGATGAGCAGCACCAACATGGCCCGAAAATCCAATTGCGCCCGGCTGTTATCCACCAAATCTGGGAGTCGCAGGCCACGATAGACCATTTCTTTGACCAACTCTCGGTCAGAATCCAGTCCAGCCGCTAGGGCGTGAAACATTGCTTTTACCTTACCACGCGTGGTTTTCTGTTGGAAGATGTCAGAGGCGTTGACTTGCCCCAATTTCCCCAACATTTGTTCTCCTAGCGCCAGCAAAATGCGTTCTTTTGTGGGAAAATAATTAAAAAATGTCCCTTTGGCCACGCCCGCGGCGCGAGTGATGTCTGAGACTTTGGTTTGCTCGTAGCCTTTTTCACGGAACAGTTGTAACGACGCATTGAGAAGGCGTTCGCGCTTTTGGCGTTTTTTGTATTCACGTAATGGCAAATTAGAATGCAGTGTCATTGATTGAGCCATGTGATAAAAAGTCCCGGTTGGGGTGGTGTGTGCAGTGAGAACGGGTGAGTTGACTGAAATTTAAGATCAGCTTGGGGCTTATCTTTCTTACGCAATCTATGACGAAAGCAGTCGCAAAAAGTTACGGCATATTTTACTGTTTGGTTGCAAGTTGTTTTGAAACGTGTGCAGTTAGG
The DNA here is from genome assembly GCA_964650295.1 of uncultured Caldilineales bacterium. Taxonomy (GTDB): domain Bacteria; phylum Chloroflexota; class Anaerolineae; order J102; family J102; genus M2005. Next base: position 3,347 of record CAZYSY010000236.1, read on the forward strand.
GTTGGTGTCCAGCTTTGGTGCGGGGCTCCACAGGCGAATTCTAAATTCGCCCGGCAGAAGGGCGCGTTCAGGGCAAATCTCCTCGGGCTATTGGTCGCCCCCAATTTGAAACGCGTCCCCGGCGCTCACAGGGAGTTGACACAACGCGGCATAACTGCCTATAATGAAACAGTATCCAATGTACATTCGGAAGGATTTGCTCTATGCGCACCATAAAACGTTATCCCAATCGAAAGCTGTATGACCTGGAGCGAAAGCGATATGTCACACTGGATGATATCTCGTTAATGATTCAAGATGGCGAGGACATTCAGGTGATTGATCATGAGTCGGGAGAGGATTTGACCAGCATTACACTTTCTCAGATTATTTTCGAGCGAGAAAAGAAGCAATCGGGATTTTTGCCAAAATCAATTTTGACAGCTCTAATTCGCACCAGCACCGCTCCGTTTGATTATCTCAAAAAGTCCGTTTCTTCTTCGATCAACGTGTTGCATTTGCTTGAGCGTGAAATCGATCATCGTATCGACGCCTTAGTTGCCAAGGGGGAATTAGCGCATGACGAGGCGGAGCGATTGCGTAAGGAGCTATATGGCGGGGCGGCTGAGACCGCCAAGGGATTGATTCCAGATATCAAGCTGGATGCGGCGCTCAGCAAGTTGAATGTGCCGACGTATGAGGACATCCAGGCTCTGGAGACCCAGGTCGAGAAGTTGATGGCAAGCGTCGATAAGTTGTTGGCTGCCTCCGAACATGAAAACCGGTCTCAGGAGGATGACGCCGAGGAGGGCGAGAATAACCATCTTCCGGGCGAGGATGAGTCTTAGTTGTCATCATGTCGATCGTTACGGGTTATCAGTCGGCTGTGATTGAAAAATTAGCCAGTGCCGGGACCTCGAAGACGGCGATTGTTTTGGCGGGGGGCGGGCTCACGGGGGCGGTGTATGAGGTGGGAGCATTGCGGGCCATCGACGCCATGCTGGTGGATCGACGCGTCAATGATTTCGATATCATCGTTGGCACCAGCGCTGGCGCTCTGGTGGGCAGTATGCTGGCCCGAGGAATCGCGCCAGGTGAGATGATGCGCACCCTGGATGGCACGCATTCGGGCTCTTCTCGTATTTTGCCCAAACATATTTTTTCGTTAAACACGCAAGAGTTTTTGCATAAGGGAGTGCGGTTGCCCCTGACAGTGAAGAATGCGCTTTCGCATTATCTTCGCCATCGTCACGATATGAATTTGTTCGACATCTTGTGGTCGCTAACAGATGCCTTGCCTTCTGGGTTGTATGATAATCGGGAATTGGAGCGATTTATGCGGGGCGTGTGGCGGGAATATGGGTTAAGCGATAGCTTTACTGATATCGAGCGTGAATTGTATATCGTTGCCACTGATCTCGATACGGGCCAACGCGTTGTCTTTGGTAGTCCCGACTGGCAGGATATCCCCATCAGCAAAGCGGTGGCCGCCTCCAGTGCTGTGCCGTTGCTTTATCGACCGGTGCGTATCGGCAATCAAGAATTTATAGATGGCGCAGTACGGGGAAATGCCAGTCTGGATATTGCGGTGGAGGCTGGAGCTCGTCTTATTGTTTGCATCAACCCTTTGGTGCCCATCGACAATCGCCATAAGCGCGATATTCCATTGTTGGGAGAGGATGGTAAATTCATTAGTGAGAAAGGCGCACAGGCTGTTTTATCCCAGTTCATGCGGATATCAATGCGCAGTGGTTTGGCGTATCATATCAAGCAGTTACGCCGGCGTTACCCTGATATTGATATTATTCTTATCGAGCCAAGACGGGATGATTTCGAAATGGCGTTTTATAATGTCATGCGGTATTCGGCCCGGGTCACCATTGCTCAGCATGGCTATGAATCGGTGACATTGGATCTTGAGAATCAGTACCATGAGTTCAAGGCCATTCTCGCCCGGCATGGCATTCCTATTACGCGCCGTCTGGTTGCTGAAGAGCTGGAGGCGATGCGTCGTTCTGGTTATAATCTCGATGTCGTGCGGGCGATGTTGGAAAAAGGGGATCGTCGCTTGCGTTTTCGCCGAAAGCATCGGGCGGTGGAGCCATCCGCCGAGGCGGTTACGGAGGAGTTGCAGGATGCATTGGCTCAACTCGAATATTCATTGGCGCTATTACAGGAGCGAAGCGCGGCGCAAGGGGCGTAGCCTACGCCTGCGAGTTGATTATGGCAAGACATTGAAAAAGCCCACGGCACTTGATACGCCGTGGGCTTTCGTCTTTGTCCATGCTCGCCAAAAAGCGCAGCACTTTTCTTAAGTTTCAGTAGATCACGATTGCGAGAGTATGTGTCCAGCCGGATTCGCAATCCGGCGGGTTTGACGCTCGAATCACCGCCGGATCACGGATCCGACTCTGCGCATCATGGCAAATCGTGATCTACTGAGTTTAAAATGCGCATCTACTTCAGGCTACTCTGGTAATAATCCACGCTCTTTCAGCACCATAGGATAAAGCTTTTCAGCCTGGCGGAACAAGTCAGCCAGTTTCATTGCCTTGAAGATGGAACCTTTGATTTTGATCTGGCCTCCGAAGTAGGCGTCGCGCAGGCGCACCTTGCCCAGCAGAATCTCGTGTAGCAAATCGACATCCAGCCGAATGGCGAGATCGGGTTTGACGCCATCGGGCGAGAAAGCAAAGCGGACTGGTTTTTGGCGACCATCCAGGCCGATGAAGGTCTTGGGGTTGTCGAGATAGAGGCTCACCACCATATGATGTTTGACAAAATCATCGGATGCGCCAGGCGTGGCGTTCAAGCGATCGAAAACCTCTTGCATGACAGAACGAACGGTTTTGGGGTCTTGGTAGAAAGGCATGATGTTGTTGAACTGGAATGATGGTACTGGGAAAGTGATTGTCGGCTGTTAGATGCTTGAAGATGGCGATTGGTTGCAAGCGTGGCCTGGAAACAACATATGTTGCAGCATGAGGCAAAGTTTGTTTATCAGGCGCTCCGCGTCGCTTAACGGCGAGCGTTTGGGGGGGCGGTGCGCAGGCGCGCCTAGAGCTCCCGTATGCAACCATGCTGCAAAGCCGCCATGCGGTTCCACCATAGGGCGAAAGACGTTGTCACATGATGACGCTCTACCGGTGGAATAAACGTCGCATCTTCTGGATGCCATCGGCGGCAACCCTGACTGCGCTTCTCGTTGTTTTTTGCAAGACGCCTTGTTGCCATGATGAGGTTAGCTCTTCGCTAAACTTCTTGATAACTGCATGGGCGTCATGCTGAGGGGCGAATCCCCACATTCTTTCGATTTTTTCAGTAGAAGCGATCCACGGATACCGCAGGAACGTCCAGGGGATAGGAGGAGTTCCTTGATCCTTTTTGATGAGCAAATCGACGACATTCTGCCCTGCATAGGCGAAGGAAGGCAAGAGGGGAACACTGTGACGCCCAATGCAATGGATGATACTTTGCAGCGACACTGGCGGTGAAGCGGCCACATTGAAAACGCCCGTGTGCTCCTCTTCGAGCGCTTGTGTGCTCACCCGCACCACGTCATCGAAATGTATCACCTGCATGAGCGGATCATGGCCCATGAGCGTGGGAATAACGGGCAGGGAAAGGTATCGGGTCAATGGAGATGGAAAGTTCCTCCCCAGGATATTGGCAAAACGAAGAATAGTCACGATTATCTCAGGGTGCTGTTTTCGAAAACCGCCCAGAAAGATCTCCATGTCTCGTAAATCTTGTATGTAAGCATAATACGATCGCCCTCGAAATGCGTGTACTTCGGGCATGAAATAAGGGTTTGAGGGATGCGCGCCATAAACGAAAGTGCTGGAGGGCATGACGACTTTATGCACTCCTGCCAGTGCAGCAGCCTCCATCAATTTCATGGTTCCCATCACATTCCCCTCCAAAACACCTTCCTGGCGATGAATCCGCCAGCGGAATGCGCCATGAAAGATCACATCCACTTGTTCTGCTTTCAGCAGTTTCGGCAGAAGGGGATTTTGAATATCGGCCTGGATGAATTCGATGCCTGGCCAAGGACGCGTCAGAGGGCGCATATCTATCCCCAGGACGCGAATATCATTGTCCACCGCCCATCGGGCCACGGCTGCGCTCAAGGGGCTGAACAATCCTGTAACGACAAGGGTTTTCATGTTGTTGATTATGACGGTCTTGAAAATTTAGTCCAACCCCAGCGCTCGCAATAAATCGGTTAACTTTTCCAACATGGCCTCCCTGCCGTATTCGACATAAGAACGCTTGAATTGTGCAGCCAAATGGTCGGCCAGGTTGGGCGTCACCAACACCGTGGCCCGCTCCGGGTCGCCCGCGGTGCGAGTGAGCATATGTCCAAGGATCAACTGGGAATAAGTGATATAGTTGCGAGGCATCCGGCTGGCCTGGCCAAAGAGGTTGATGGCCAGGGTCACATCCACGCCCATCTCTTCCACCGGGCGGATGGGCAAGTTGTTGGAAAAACCGCCATCCACGTAATAGCGACCATCTTCCCGGGCCGGGATAACCACCGGCGGCACACTGGCGCTGATGCGCACTGCGTGGGCCACGCTTCCCTCCCGAAATATCCGCGGCTCTCCGGTCAACACATCGGTTCCCACGCAGATGAAAGGCAGCTTCAGATCGTCGAAGGTGGCATGGTTTAGCCATTGGTTCATCATCCATTCCAACTTGCGGAAAGAGATGAAGCCATAGCGATTGGGCCAGGGCCGGGCGAAGTGCAGCCAGTTGACCCGATACGCCACCTGGGTGATCTCCCGCACCGATTTGCCCGCGGCCACCGCCGCGCCCACCAGCGCGCCCACACTGGCTCCGCCCACCGCGTCAACGCGCACGCCCGCCTCTTCCAGCACCTGCAGCGCGCCGATATGCGCCAGACCAAAGGCCGCGCCGCCGCTGAGAACAAGACCAAGTGTTTTTTGTTGGTGTGGAGGCATGGGGCGTCGAGTCGGGATGTATTTCTGGGGAAATCGAGGTGTGGGATATTGGTTATTGGCTATTGATGATTAAAGCAATTTCTGGCAATCTGACACAAATTTCATGCCCACGCTGTCCACCGATTGAAATCAGGGCTGCGGGCCTGCGGCCGCCTGGCAGCCTCCGCTGACAGGCCTTCTTTCAAAAACAGACGTGCAAAAATCGCAGCAGAAAACCGTCCCCGCAGGGGACGGGCGGCGGAACGCCCCCAGAACCGAATTCATTCGGACAGTGACGACGGGTAAAGCCAATTGTGTCAGGTAACTAAAAGCAATTTCAGTAGATCACGATTGCGAGAGTATGTGTCCAGCCGGATTCGCAATCCGGCGGGTTTGACGCTCGAATCACCGCCGGATCACGGATCCGGCTCTGCGCATCATGGCAAATCGCGATCTACTGAATTTGTCCAGCCCCAGCTTCGCCAGTC
>CAZYSY010000237.1:0-2748 GCA_964650295.1 uncultured Caldilineales bacterium
ATCGTGCACGTATACATGACCACCACGGGCCACACGGTGTTCTCCAACATCATGGCCATGATCACCGGATCGGAGGAAGTCGTGGTGGAGGAAGACCTGACCACCGCTTGACTTCCGGGCGTTGTTGATAAAAAAAGACCGGCTCCACTTCTGGCAGCCGGTCTTTTTCTGTTTTAGTGCGTCGCGCCTGGGGCGCTCATTTGGTGCGATAAAGCCGAATGACATTGCGGGAGCGGATGAACTGTATCTCAATGCCCAGGCGATCGGCCGCCCGCAACAACCGATTCTTAACAGTCTGACGATTATCGGTTTTGGATAACTTTATCTCTAAACCCTCTCCTACATCGAGACCCTTCAATTGTTCGATATAGGCTTGAAGCGCCAATTCTCGTTGGGATTGTCCGCGACCTTTTTGTTTTGATGTTAGAATGTCATCCACTTTTTCTTTGTCTAATTTGCGAAAAGTTGGCATTTACAACCTCCATAAAGCTAGAGGATCTAAAATGAACTGAGATGTTTTTATTATCCACGATTCATGGTCTTTTGTCAATATAAAGCTCGTTTTCAAAAAGTCAGTGTAGATAAATCTCCTATCCCATTTTTACAACTTTTAGCAAAAACCCTCGATAGTTAGCGATATTTCAATTTCGACACAACTTCTTTGCAACTCTGACGCAAACTCACAGAAGGAAATTTGGATATTATTCAGCCACGACGCGATTTTGGCGATTGTTTATACGATGGCGGCGTTATTGGCGAATGAAGAAAGTTTGCCGAATTTGGCAATTTTGTGTCGAATACAGACAGGTCGCATTGACAAAAAAACGCCCCTTGCGAGATTTTGGCGCGCAAGGGGCGTTGAAATATCGTAGGGCCAGTTTTTGTTTCACGTCATGCAGAAAGCCGCCAGCTTACAAAGCCATAGCTGATTGCGCTCTTCTCGCCAACTGGCCGCCTTCTTTTAACAACTGTTGCACCGCATCTGGGGTGTGGGCCTCGGCGTAAACTCGCAACACCGGTTCGGTGCCCGAGGGCCTGATCAGTAGCCATCCACCATCTTCCAGCAGATATTTCACGCCGTCTCGAGTGTTCAGCCGGACAATGCGTTTCCCCGCCAGGGAGTCGGGTGCGGTGTGGGTAAGCTGCCTGACCAGCTCGGGCTTGGAGAAGGGTCTGGTTTTGTAATCATGACGGGCGTAGGCGAAATGCCCGATGCGATCCATCAATTGCGCCATCAAAACATCGATATCGCCCCCCTGTTTGGCCACCAATTCGGCCAATAACAGCCCCATGAGCACGCCATCCCCTTCGGGGATATGTCCTTTGATCGAAATGCCGCCCGACTCTTCTCCGCCAATAAGGACATCCTGGTTGAGCATGAGATCGGAGATATGATTGAAACCAACCGGCGTCTCGATGACCTCCAGCCCGTTTTCCTCCGCCAGCAGGTTGAGCATTTGGGTGGTGCTGACGGTTTTGACCACAACGCCTCGCTCCCCCTTTTGCAGGAGATAATCCAACGTCAACGTCATGATGCGATGGGGATCGATGAAATCGCCGTGCGGGCCCACGGCTCCGATGCGATCTGCATCGCCATCGGTGGCCAGCCCGAGCATGAGATCGCTTGTCCGCATCAAATCGCTCAGTGCGGTCAGATGTTTGCCAATCGGCTCGGGATGCAATCCACCGAAGCCTGGATTGAGCTCATGATGCAAAGTGACCGGTTCTACGCCCGCTTCCCGTAAAAGGCGATCGGTGTACCCCATGCCCGCGCCATACATGGCGTCGATAGCGATGCGCAACTGCGCATTGGCAATCGCCTCCAGGTCCACCAGGGTTCGGATGTGACGGGCGTAGTCGGGATAAGGATCGAAGTACGTTATCAATCCCTGGCGTACGCCCTCCTCCAACGGCATCTCGCGGGGTTCTCTGCCGAAACGCAGATTGGATAACAGCGTCTGTTCCACCTGCTGGCTATCCGCCGGACTGGCCGAGCCGCCGTACGCCGCTTTGAGCTTGAGACCATTGTATCGAGGCGGATTGTGGCTGGCGGTGATCATCACCCCGCCAGCGGCCTCATGGCGCACGATGGCGTAGGAGACCGCGGGCGTGGCGGCGAACCGTTCGGTCAGCAGCACACGAATGCCATTGGCGGCCAACACGCCCGCTACGGTCTTTGCGTAACGATCGGAGAGAAAGCGCGTGTCATATCCCACCACGAAGGTCATTTCAGACCCGTTCTGTTCGGCCCGAAACATATCGGCAATAGCCTGGGCCACCAATCTCACATTTTCGAATGTAAATTCATCGCTGATGACCGCGCGCCAGCCATCAGTGCCAAACTTGACGCTCATCTCAAAACGTCCTCCCTTTCTACTGAACGCCCGGCGCTATCGATGCAACCAGGCGAATTTGATCCCATGTCAAATTACAGGATTGATCCACGGATGGTAATCTTCGAGTATGGAGCCGCCGATGAATTCCCGCAGGATGGAATCAGATGGGACGTGATCTGGCTCGGCGGGCAAAAACCAACGCAGCAAAGATAGCAATCGTTTGGCCTCGATCCATTCATGCGTACTGGGTTCGATCTGGCGCAACAACGGCAGCACCATGGGCTGAAGCACGGAAAGCTCGTAAGGCAACGCCGAGTTGAACATGATGTCAGCTTTATCCTGGAATGGGAAGATCCATTTCCGCTCTCCCCGGCGCACGCTTTCCCACCGGGCGATGGTGTCGGAAGCGGAA
>CAZYSY010000238.1:0-2696 GCA_964650295.1 uncultured Caldilineales bacterium
CTACTAACGTACCCGACTTCAATCACCACAAAGGCGCAAAGACACTAAGAACACCAAGAATTTCAAAGCTTTTTCTTTTCTTCGTGCCTTTGTGGCTTCGTGTCTTCGTGGTTTCTAGCCGGGCTACCTTAGTAGTAACGACCGAAATCTATGTTTGAACGCAGCAGCGTTGACTTAATCGAACACCTCGAGCTGTTCAGGCGAATGAACGACGATCTGCGGCACGCCCTTATAGGTGCTGATCTCGCCCGTCACCCATACTTTTTTTCCTGCGTACAACTCCGCAGGCGGCGCCGGGAAATTTACATAGTCCTCAGCCCAAACAATGGCCACAAACTGTCCCCGCTCCTGGCTAAAATTCAAAAAAGTGATGGACCCGATATCCTTTGTGCGCACAATTCGCCCTTCTATAGTAACGCGCTGTCCTACGTATTGCGCCGCATCTTGCCAAGAGACGACCTGGGCGGGTGAAGCAGAAGCCTGGACCTGGGTTGATGGTGGGGGCGTCGCTACCTGGCCCAAAATGATAATCTGCTCCGGCGAATCGACAATGATTTCAGGGGCGCCCTTGTATGTTTGAACCACGCCTGTTACCTGAATCCGCTGTCGCAAATACATCTCCTCAGGCGGATGCGGAAAATTGTGAAAGTCGCCGGCAAAGATGACCACGCTGAATTTGCCACGCCAATCTTCGTCGAAGTTAAGAAATACTGCCTTGCCTGAATTATGCGTGCGCACGACATCGCCCTCCACCGCTACCCGCTCTCCCACAAAGTTTCCAGCCTCCTGCCAGGAAACCGGACCTGCACCGATCTCGCTTGCAGATGAATCATCGATGGGGATGCTTTCGGAGCGGACATCCAACACCTGAATCTGGGCGGGATCATCGATCACGATCTCGGGCGAGCCCTCATACATTTTCACCTTGCCGGTCACTCGCACAAGACGCCCATCGAAATAGCTGGCAGGCTTTTCAGGAAAGCGCCCATAAATCGAAGAGAAAATGACAATGGTCAGTGTATTATGATAATCCTCATCGAAGTTGAGAAAAGTAACCTTGCCTGAGTCGTAAGTGTGAACGATGGCGCCCTCGACCGTCACCTCTCGCCCTGCAAATGATTCGGCATCTTGCCAGGGGATGATCGTCACTCCGCCTACGGCGTCCGCCGCGGAAAGGCTGGCGTCGCCCCCGGCCTGTTGCCAGTCCGCGGCCATGGTCTTGGCCAACCGATTGATGATGGCTGGATCTTCGGTGACGATTCCCAATTCGCGATTCAACTCCAACGAGGTGAAAGTGAGATTCTGGGAGCCAATAAACGCCCGATTACCATCCGCAAGAATCGCCTTGGCATGAATGTAGGGGGCATCCAAAAAGAGAACCTTTGCGCCTGCGTCCAACAGACGCGACCAGTTCGCCTGAGCTATGTCATTCTCATTCCGCCTGGGGGCCAGGAAGCGCACCACGACCCCACGCCCGACCGCTCGCACCAACTCGTCGGTCAACGCCTCATCGAGCAAGGTGGCCTCCTCCAACCACAGTTCCCTCTTCGCCGCCCGTATCATCTCTACGATACGATTCCGGCTGTTTTCAGGACTCACCACCAACGGACTGTCCGTGCTGATCTTCACCCCTGCCCCCGCCCAATCCGCGTCGAAAATCGCAGCTACATCAGCCACGACATCAGGTTGGGTGGAAACGATTGCATATTCACGATTATGGATAAAGGAGCTGTAGGTGAAGTTAAACGTGGAGATGAGCACTTTCCTGTCATCCACGACCATCGACTTTTCATGCGTATTTTTGAAAGCGCCCGGAGTCCATTTCACATTCACGCCGCCATCCTTCAGGATGCGATAGCTTTCGGCATTGCTCTCTCCTCCGCCAATCGGTTCGCGATCGATAAGCACCCGTACATCAACGCCGCGTTGGGCGGCATGAATGAGCTCGGTACGGGCAGCGTCAAACGTGAGTAAATATATCTTGAAACGAATCGATTTCTGAGCACTGCGAATGAAATCCAGCGCCGCGTCCGGGCCATCATCAGGCATGACCATGAGCCATTGCTGCTGGCCCACGCCCGCACCATAATCTGCGGTGGGTTGCGGTGCAACGGAGGTTGCATCCTCCCGCACGCGGCATCCCGCCAGCGTCAATAGTAAAAAGGTGAGAACAACCCACAGATGAATACGTCTAAGCATGATAATCACTCTACCGAGGTCTAGATTGAGACTACCAGATGTGCGACTTTTTTGTTCGAAAAAGCAGACTTTGATGCTTTAATCGGCTGTTCTACAAACAGACGCAGGGACGATAGGATGAAAATGGACGAAGCAAGATGCTGATTTCGTCTCCTTTGGTCATTATTCATCCATGTTCGTCAGTTTGTTCAGCGGAAGATGATTGATAAGCCCGTTGATGCGCCCAAAAAGTTGCACATTGGGTATTGGGTATTGAGTATGTATATCGTTCAAAATTCCAAGAGCGACAATCAACGATGAACAATGGGCGGGCGTCGTCTTGCCATCTGCCGTTTTTCCTCTGTCACCCTACGCTTGTTACTACTAAGGTAGCCCGGCTGGAAACCACGAAGACACGAAGCCACAAAGGCACGAAGAAAAGAGAAAGCTTTGAAATTCGTGGTGTTCTTAGTGTCTTTGCGCCTTTGTGGTGATTGAAGTCGGGTACGTTAGTAGTT
>CAZYSY010000239.1:0-3064 GCA_964650295.1 uncultured Caldilineales bacterium
CCGGAACTACCATTGCAGCCCAGGTGGGCGATTGTTCCTTCCACAAAGATGGCTTCGCATCGGGTTCCTTCGGGCGGAGCCAGATGCCCAACCTCCGCAGGCGCGGCCGGGTTGCTCACATCGATGACCCGCAGGCCCGCATCTCCATCGGCCACGTACGCATAATCCCCGGCCACGAACACCCGTTTCGCTTGCCCGGGCGTGTCTAGTCCGCCCACCTGCTGAGGATGGGCGGGATCGCTCATGTCCAATATGATGAGATGTCCGCGGCCGTCGTCGTAAAGTACGTAGGCGTAGTCCCCGGCGGCAAAAATATCATTCCGAGCTCCTGTCTGGATGCGATATTTGCCCGCGGCCGTGGGATGCAAGGGGTCGCTGACGTCGAAAATTTCCAGCCCGAAATTGGCTTGCAGTACGTAGGCCAGGCCGTTGGCTACGTAAAGGCGTTTGGCGTATTGTTCGGTAAAGGTGATGGTAGCTACGGGGCTGGGTGAGGCTGGTTGGGTCAGGTCCATCACCCATAACTTCTCTTCTCCCGCGAAGTAGCCGTAGGGCGATGTGGCATTTACTTGCAGAGTCCCTGCTCCCAGGTCGGTCACGTCAGGCTGCGCAGGGACGAATGCATCCTGCACCGAGAAGGGCCATTCGATCTGCCCCAGCCAGGTAGGGCTGGCGGGCTGGCTCACGTCTATCATGTGCAGATCGGCCAGGCCACCCGCGCAGAGATAAGATCCGGCCGCAGCCAGCACATACGCGGAGTGTCCATCATCGCCGCCAAGCCTTGTCGGTTGAGCGGGATTGCTCACGTCCAGAATGACGCTGCCGCGGAAACTGTCAGCGAGATACGCGATGTCGCCCACCACTGCCACGTCTGTGGCCCAGCCAGGCGAGTCGTAGGTACCCAGTCGCGTCATGGATGCGGGCTGACTTACATCCAGAATGATCAGCCCCGCCACCCTTGCGGCCAGATAGGCTCGATCTCCGATCACGGCCAGGCCGCCGATGACCTGGGGGACGTCGTAAGCGCCAGTTGTGTCGGATGTGCGGGGTCGCTCACATCCACGGCGATGAGCCCGGCGCCCGGACAAGGTTCGTAGTCCGCCTGGCAGCTCACATAGACTACGTTCCCGGCCACCTGCACTTTGTCCGCATTACCGGGCAGAACCAGAGTTCCCCGCAATTGCGGCGAGGCAGGATCACTCACATTCAGGATGCGTAATCCCCGACCGCCATCGGCCAGGTAGAGGGTGCTACCGACCACGGCCACGCCCGATGTCCCTCCCTCCGTATCCCATTGCCCCAGCAGAGTGGGTTGGCCTGGATTGGAGACATTCAGAATGCGCAGACCAAAGTAGCTGGCGGCGTAGAGTGTATTTTCCATGCGAACCAGGTCCTGCACCCCGCCCCCGCGGAGGGGCGCGGCTGCAATCTGGCGAGGATGCGCGGGATCGGTGATGTCGAAGGTGTGCAGGCCCGCGCCCACGCCCAGGAAGGCGTGGTGGGCGTCCTCCGTAAGCGCCATGGACATGGTTATGCCGCCCACGTGCCCGACGGCTTCGACATCGCCCACGTCTTGTTGGGGAGCAGCGGCCTGCGCGGGCGCCTGAGGCGCGGGCGCGGCCCAGGTCCACGAAACGCCCACGAACGTCAGAGCCACCAAAAGCAAAAGAATCAGCCGGGGACGGGAAAACTGAGTTGACATGATGCGTTCCTTTAGTACAAGAGAAAATCAGAATGGCGGGCAACCATCGTGACCCGGTTTCAACATGCACCATTTGGGTTTTCAAGAACTCCACTAATACATCCACGTCTGCAAAGCCATGTCGCCCCCGCGTCTGGATGTCTTCCAGACTGAATCACTACACCGCTGGCTGTCCGGGTCGGGCCGGGCGTTCCCGCCATAAGGTGAGTAGATGGACAAGGCGTAAGGGAGATTCGGTCATGCAATCGTTTTTCTGGCGGATGATGATATGCCCTATTTGAATTATTACCTACATTATAGCAATCTATCGTCATCCCATCGTCATTTTTGGCTCGCTTCGAGTGGGAGATCGAGCCTTTGTGGCCAACCTGGCAACAAAAAAACGGTAGTGGTTTAGTTTTGATTGACAGCTATTAGACGAAGGTGGGTGTAGCGATAAATGAACAATTTCGACGCCAGCTTATAGAAATGATCTGGTTTGGAAGATGAATGCGTTTTTCGCACGAATCGAGCCAACCGCTTCCGCAATGTATTATTCCATCGTTCGCGTGGTTTGTCTGGCCGCTCTCCTTGCCAACGGCTTGATGCGTCTCTTCTGGAAAGATCTGTTGATAGGCCTCCCCAAAGTCGCTGTGATATTTCTGCGCACATTTGTAATCTCGACTATTCCTGTCGATGTTTTCACTGCCGCACTTCGAACAAGTGCGAATGATGGTTTCGATGATCATGTCGCTCTCCTGTGAATATGTTGGGAGCTTCTCTCATAATTGCGTCAGTCAAAGGTAACCACTGCCCGTAATTTGACAGATGAATGTTTGTCGTGTTATACCTAAAGCAGGAATTGGAGAATTGATTATTCACCAATTAGGAATTGGCCCCTCTTCTCTCGTCTGTTCTGGTCAAAGTTTTACCTATTTTGGAGCCCCTGTCTCGCCGCTGGGGACCAAGTTTCAGTGATCGCGAGAACGATATTCAGCTACAAAGGTTTTTGAACGCCTGATCAGGCAATGAAGTTCACAACAGCGCCTCATAATGCTAACACAAGCATATTTCTTCAATGGCAATGCGATATAGCGCTTTTGACGATTTATCTTCGGTTCTGTTGTTTTGAACATCGTTGTTCGATATGAATCATTAGGCGCCCAACGAAATCCCTTGTATGGCTTTTCGCTTAATGGGATGGTTTATTGCATTGACATGCAAGGCTATCCCATTGCTGTTCGAGCTTCGTTTTATTTGGCGTTTTTGCAAATGCTGAGACTTCAAACCTCGGTTTGTCGTAGCAGCTGCTCCAGTCGAGGGAGAGAGGACAGCGGCCCGATTCCAGCTATTTGATCTGGAATTGGATGGCGGAGCACGGCC
>CAZYSY010000240.1:0-4357 GCA_964650295.1 uncultured Caldilineales bacterium
CCCGCGCACAACTTTCTCAACACTACCTTCGCCAATATGGAGCGCTTCCGCCATCGCGAGGGCGAGCCGCGGGTGTGGATTCATCCTCACGACGCCCGGCCGCGGGCCATCGCGGATGGCGATGCAGTGGTTTTGGAAAACAAGCATGGGCGAGTGCAGCTTGCCGCGCGGGTGACGGAGGATGTGATGCCGGGCGTGTTGCTGGCTCCGACCATCTGGTGGGCCAAGCTCAGTCCTGATGGGCGCAATGTCAACTGGTTGGTCTCGCAGGAGGAGACTGATATGGGCGGCAGTCCCACTTTTTACGATACCAGGGTCACTATCGCCCTCGCACATGATGCGCCAGCATCCGCCTGATCCCCCTGCATCGCTGAATCCTCTCCCGTTGGTCATCGGAATAACCGTTTTTCCACGTCGCTTCGAAGAAGCCTGGCGATTACGGAAACCGGTGAACCACACAAACGCATGGATAACAGCGCCTACCATTTCAGATCATGGTGCGTCCGCCGATGATCAGCCATCGGCCTACTATTGTCCAACCGCTACGAAATTATTTCTGCAACAATGAACACCCCCACCACTCTTTAGATCGATCCATGAAGAAAGCGCTCAAAATACTCGGCGTCACCATCGTCAGCATTATCTTCTTCTTCCTCTTCCTGGAATTATTCTTCAGGATGTTCGTGAGCGTGCGCCCGGTCGAGAATATGGGCTGGTTTTGGAAGGTTCCTGATCCCATCACCGGCTGGAGCCAGCTGCCCGGTGCAGCAGGCCGTTCCTTTAACGAGGTCTACGAATACAATGTCGCGGTCAAGATCAATGAACTGGGCTTGCGTAGCCCCGAAACCATCGGCTACGAAAAGCCAGAAGGCGTCTATCGGATCATCGTCCTGGGCGACTCCTTTACCGAGGCCATTCAGGTGGAGCTGGCCGATACGTATGGTCAACAACTCGCCCGCATTCTCATGGATGAAGGCTACCAGGTCGAGGTCATCAACGCTGGCACCGGCAGTTGGGGCAATGACCAAGAGTTATTATGGCTGCGTGAAGAGGGTTACAAATATCATCCCGACCTTATCATCTTGCAGATTTTCGCTCGTAACGATTTCGAGAACAACTATCAACCCTTTGAATCGGTGCGGCTGGGTGCCAACCATAAACCCTATTTCCACCTTGTCGATGGCGAATTAAAACTGGAACTCTTTCCATATGACCCAGAAAAAGCGCCGCCGGTGACCGAAAGCGAAAAGGCGCCTGTTCCTCCACCGGGGCCGCTAACGCCCGTGGGGGAGTGGTTGCATCGTCATTCCCACTTCTATCGTTGGTTCGATCCCCGTATTCGCCTCATGGCCCCTCACTTTGCCGCGACTCTCTCCCGTTGGGGCGTTATCAAGCCTGGAGAGGAAATTCAAGTCGTCTCCATGCAAGATAAAAGCGCGATGCCCATTGTCTTCGAGTGTTATCGCAAGCATTACGACGACGAATGGGAGAAAGCCGTGATGCTCACCAACGCCATCCTGGCTGAGATGAAGTCCGAGGCTGAGGCCATGGGCGCTGATTTTGTGGCCATGCTGGCCAATGCGCCCGAGGAGGTCGATCCTCGATTTTGGAAACGCATGCAGCGCCAATATCCGGTCTTGCAAAGCCCTGAATATGATGTGAATTCCCCTGAAGACCACATGTTAGCGGTGTTGGCCGCCAACGATATCCCTGCTCTCGATCTGCGTCCCGCTTTTCGCAAAGAAATTGCCGAACATAAGGTATTATTACATTATCCGGTCAATGGCCATTGGAATCCAAAAGGTCATCGCCTGGCGGCTCAGGAGCTGGCGCGTTTTTTGGCGGAATTGGGCCTGCCTCCTCAGGAATATCGTGCGACGCCGCAATAACAAAAAGCGCTCAGGCATTGGCAACAGCCCGGCCATCGCGTTGCGTTAATGGCGCATGATGCTGAATACGCTGCGGAAGTTGCTGAGATTATCCAACGTGGCAACCTCCCCACCAGGTTCGTAGAGCACCAGCGTCCCTTTATTCAGCCATTCGTCCCATGTGGTCTGCACTGGGCGTATGGCCAATCGCTCCCCTTTTTCATCGCGACAATATTCTTTTTTATGCACCCAGAATTGTCGCACTTCGATACAAGCAGGTGTGAGCGTGACACTGAATCCATACCATTTCAGGATGTCAAGGACGCCGATCATGGAGAAAAAGAAAGCGGAAATCACGCACACTTCCTCCAAGGCGGGCGCATTCTGGGTGCGGACCATCTCTAACGCCAGCAAAAAGAGAAAACTAACGAAAAAGAGAAAGGTGTCTGGCAATAAAGTGATGATATGACGGCGGAGGATAATCTTACTATTCATTATACACCTCCGGAAAAAAGGGGAAAGTTATATTACCTGAATGGAAGCACTTTTCACCTCCTTGAAAGCAGCTTGGTTGAACTCTAGTTTAAGTGTAGCTGACATTCATCGATTTTTCCTGACGCAATGGGTCTGTTTGTCTGACGCCTATCAGACGATCTCGCGACAAAGCTGTCATCCTGGCCAAAAAGCGCCAGTTTTGCTTGATTGGAAACCATTTTTCAGCTAGAATGATGAACAAGCTACTGAAAAATTCACTCTCACCGACGCCATACCATGCCACATCATCAGGACGAAGTCGACGCACTTTATCGCCGCATTGCGGATCTCTCTGACGAAAGTTTGATTTTGCTTTCGCAATATATCAGCTATCTAAAATGGCAAGAGGAGCAGTGGCACTCGCCTGATGAATGGGAGAATGTAGGGGAGCGTGAAGTGGGGTGGGTGTATGATCTCATCGAACATTTTACCCAGGCCCGACAAGCCGCCACCATCGATCGTCGGGGCATGGAGATCAAAGTCGCGCCCGCCAGTTGCGATGGCGTGATCCGTCCTGCCATTTGGCAACATCCTCCCGTCAAAGGAGAAGCGGTGCTGGAGTATCAAGTTCAGGCGCCAATGGATGTGGATGTGCTGAAAATGAAATTTGCCGCAGGCGTGCGCGATGGCGCACTGCTTTCCGCCGACAATCAAGTCGCGTTTCGGATCCGAATTAATGGGCGTTTGTTGTGGACGCATCTAAAAGATGAAACAACCTGGGATGACTTTATCGTTGATTTACCCTCGCTGGCCGGGCAGACCATGGTCATTCAACTTATCACCGATGCGTTGGGCAACTCACGATGGAACTGGGCGGTTTGGGGAGAGCCTCAGGTCATCGGATTGAAAATGTGATGCCTCACGCAAAGCCGAAAGACGCAAAGGGCAAAATGAGGAAATTCCTGGGGCCTTGGCGCCTTTGCATGAGATTTCTATCGGGACCCCCTCCTTGGGTGTGTTTCAATTTCGGGACAGTTTATCAATGTCGTCGGGGCATAGTCCCGGCTGTAGAGCAAAAATGTGCACATGCGAGTCTGCGACTCGCTGGCCTGACAACCCCAGTCGGCCTACATCGAGTGAATGCATCTATTTTGAACCTCACCCATTGTCTGGGCATGGTTCAATGTTGGGCGCTTTTCTGTTTTACCGGGCGGATTACGAATCCGTCCTGGGGAGCTCCGCCCCGGAGCCGGGTTCATCAGGCGGGATGGCAATGATTGCCCCCATTTTGAAACGCCCCCCTCCTTTCGCGTTTTACGATTCGGACTGATGGCGCTATAATCTTCTTAAACAATAATTCAAAACCTAGCAACCTGACACAAATTTCATGCCCAATGGTCCACCGATTGGAATCAGGGCTGCGGGCCTCCGGCCACCTGTCAGCCTGCGCCGACAATCTTTCTTTCAAAACAATAGGTAACTACTAAGGTCTCTGCCATGTACGCTACCGAGGGAGAGTCGCCTGTTGCAGAATGTCGTCAAACGTAAAATGTCAAAAAAACCATGCGACACAGGGCTCGCTATACAACATCACACGCTTGACGTTTTACGTTTGACGCCTTGGCGGTCAGTAACACTCATTTCATGGCATAAATCACGGTCAAGTATGCCACCTGAGTAGTTACAAGAATAGATTGTAAAATTGCGGCTGAGAGTACCGTTCCTGCAGGGGGACGGGCAGCGCAGGTCATTCCTTTCCACATCTCCTCTCTCGCCCGTCTCGGGGCGGGGGAGGAAGCAAAGGAGGGGTGCAGTCCCCAAAACCGAATTCATTCGGCCAATGACGGCGGACAAAGCCAATTGGTGTCAGGTAACTAGTACTCAGTCAAATGTAGTTTGATGGAAATCCTCTTGTGGCCGTGGCCTTTACCATCGAGTAAACTCGGACTCTCCAGGCGCTTTGCGCCAGCGGTCGACCTCCGTCGACCGTCTCTGGTTGGTGAAGGGACGGCGTA
>CAZYSY010000241.1:0-9377 GCA_964650295.1 uncultured Caldilineales bacterium
GGAAAACTCGGGCGCAGCACTGGCGACTTTGGGCTTTTTCGGTTCACCCCCACGCGTGTGGGGAAAACTCGTTTTCGCCCTTGACTTCGATCACCTGCCCCGGTTCACCCCCACGCGTGTGGGGAAAACGCAGCCTCGTTAACAACTAAAAGCTCTTCTAACGGTTCACCCCCACGCGTGTGGGGAAAACCCCCACGCGCGCACTAGGCACGGTGGCCACCACGGTTCACCCCCACGCGTGTGGGGAAAACGAAAACTGCAACCTCGCCCGCTAATTTTCAGCCGGTTCACCCCCACGCGTGTGGGGAAAACGTGGCTTTGAGTTGGTGGTGGTTTATCGTGTGCGGTTCACCCCCACGCGTGTGGGGAAAACGCTATGTCGCCCGTGCTGATAAGATTTCAATGCGGTTCACCCCCACGCGTGTGGGGAAAACGCTGGGAAATGTACGCCCGGGCCATTACAGCACGGTTCACCCCCACGCGTGTGGGGAAAACCCCGCCCGGAGCCGGACTCAGAATCCGGGCAGCGGTTCACCCCCACGCGTGTGGGGAAAACCCTTCAATTGAATAGCGAAACGATGTTCAACTTCCCTGATCTTGCGGAATGCGTATCAATTGCAGACCGTCGAAATCAACAATCTGTCGCTTTGTGTCGCCAAACATTTCCATTTTAAAGTGCTGCTCATTATTGGTTGCGTATATCATTAACGCACCTCCACCACGAAGTTTTGAGCATACTTTTGTCCATAACCTCTCGCGAACCATCGCCGAGACATGGCCGACAAATACGCCCGTATGTGGCTCGATGAGCCATCGACTGAGCTCGCCGCGAACCGCTGGCGGCACTCTTTCGAGTATAATCACAACCATGTTACGCTCCTTTCTGAAGTGGATTGTCTTCGGACATGCCAGGTGGAGTCCACCATGGCTCGGGACGAGCAGGATCGCTATCAGCTTCACTGCCTGCTTCCAGCACTTCTTTGGAAAGATCCAGAACGCGATCGATGTCAGAAACGATGCGCCCCAGCAGTTTAAGACTATAAAATGCGTCACGACAAGTGCGTCGCACCCGGCTTTCGAGTTGGTATTCGCCCTGTGATGTCTCGTAGAATGCAATGGGCACAGTAATCGCCGTCTTGTAGAGATCTGCGATATCGTACACAAAGGAAAATTGTTTGCCCGTATGGATGAACCCCAGCCCTGGTGAATAGCCAGCTGAGACGATGGCGGCGTGACTGATGCCATTCAGGGCGGCATTAGCTGCTGACAGAGCGCGGTTGATGGGATCAGCCGCATTCCAGTCTTTGCGATCATAATTGCGTCCATGCCATGGCACGCCATACTTTTCACTGGCTTCGGCGTAGGCCTGGCGTACGCGCTGCCCTTCATAACCTCGAACCTGTTCCAGCGTCAGCGTGGGGTCCAGTTTTTCATCAAAACGAAACTGGTACATTCTCAAAACGACTTCCATGCGGGTAACGGGGTTGGAAACCAGTTCCGCTTGTTTGATGAGTTGATAGCCGCGCCGCGTCTCTCCATGCCCTTGTGCGTACATGCGCACACCCTCTTCGCCGACCCACAAAATTGAGCATCCATTATCAGTCAGTGTTTTTACAGCTTCATGCGTTATGCTCGTACCTGGACCAAGGAGCAGGACAGAAAGAGACGCGGCGGGGATCAAGGTGCGTCCAAACTTGTCGATAGCCTCGACTGCCTTGTATTTCCGGTCAATGATGCATCGTTCCACATAGAGATAGCTGAGACTATCGCGCATTTTAGGTAGTTCATGAAGATCTCGAATACGCATCTTGTACCTTCCTATTGAATTGTTAAGGTGCGAAATTCATGATTTTGTTCTTACCGAACGGGAGCAATTGAGAGCAATCCACAGCCAAAACTTTTGGCTGGCCCGATGCCTGCGGCGATGGCAAGTGCAAAGGCCTCAGCATTGGTCACCTGCAGCATGCCATCGAATTGAACGGTAAAAAACTTCATCGGGCTTCCACCGTTTTTGCTTCCACGGTAAGTCTCGGGATTGCTGACGCGCTGCTGGATGATCCTGAAGCCATGCTGCTCACCCTTGCGCACCAGCCAGGCCTTCTGTTTCTCCTCATGCACAAGGGGCACGCGAGTTTTCTTCTGGGGATGACGATCGCTTCGCGTCTTGATGGTGGGATTGGCGCGCAGACGAAAAAACAGTTTCTGCCCCTCATCCGGCGCCAGGTTCAATGATTTGACAGCGGGCGACGCCAGCAGGTAGTGGGGCTTTTCAATCAGATGGGACCAATCCGGAGGGGTCTGGGACTGTACGAGCAGAGTGGCATGACCGCTGTAAGGGTCAATTTCCAGGCGATGAAGCACCCGTTCCTCTGGCGGCAGGGTTTCGGAGAAGGCGCGCATGAGGGTGCGATGAAGCTGATACCGATCAGCCAACTCGCGCTGCACTTGACGATGTTGGGGGTTGAGGAGCAATCGGGAGAGATACATCAAATCACCTCCTCAAAGATGTCCTTGCGATAGGTCGGTCGGTCGATAAAGAAACTTGTGACGCGTCGGGGAGCGTATCGCCGCTGATCCCAGCGAAAGGAAATGGGCAAATCATAACGGACAATGACCCCTTGTGCATCATCCATGACCACACGCAAGTTGTGGATATTCTGATAGGCGCTCTCATCGTGTCCCAACCAGGGGTAAGTTTTCAGGGCGTCCAGCAGGGAAAGCTCCTTCACCCCGTCAGCCAGCCAGACAGGTTCGGCAGGAACGAACGCCTTGCGGCCCAGAAAGAGAGGCCAGCGGGGATTGCGCAATGCCTGATGGATGCGCGCTAGCCATGTGCCATCACCGCTTTCCAACCCTACCAGAAAGGCTGCGTCAGCCAGATAGTAACGGCGTGAGACTTCGGTATCCTTGTGACCGCCACTGGCCCTGTACACATTCTGTGCGGTGTGGTAGTCCATCGCCACGCGACCGGGCTGATCGATGCGCACGCCCATTCGCAGGGCTGCCAGATCGTCAATGGCCGCTGTACGAGGTCTCCCCAGCGCAGCAGCGATAAGACCAACCACGCCACTCTTGGTGGGTTCGCGCAGGGTGTCGCGAACGGTGAATCGACTGCTGACGCCCCATGATTGCATGGGGCCAACCAGTCGCAACAGCAAGGTGTGCATGAGCATCCTCCTTACTGGGCCGGGATCGCAGTGATGACGCTTTCCACCCAGTCCTCAACGTTGTTCTTCTGGGCATCCTCCAGAGCGTCCAGGGGAACACCGTCCACGTTGAGGACATGAGGCTTGACATTTTCGCTACCGTAAAAGGTGGCAAGCCGTCGCCAGTATGCATCCAGCTTTTTCACTGATGGCGCAACATAGCCGCCATCGCGATCGGGTCGCACAGGCTTCTCGAAGGCGTTGACCAGGGACCAGCTCATACCATCCTGACGGGTAACGGCCATGGCAAAACTGGGGGGATTCTGGGCGGCAAAGCTGTTCTGTTTGCCAGTGGGGATGGCGCGTAGCGCAGCCAGCAGAAAGCCTTCGACGGTGCGGCGGGCCAGATCGGCATCGCCATCCAGATTTTCCACCAGCTGATCCCAATCGATACGGGCGTAGCGGTAGTAGGTGGCGCTGTTGTAGCCCACAACGCCCATCATACCCGCACCCGTTTCCTCATCCTTTTGCAGGTCATCCACCGCGGTAAAAAAGTCGATCTCCATATTGATGCGATGTGTGGAGAGGGCGTGGGCCACCTGTGAGGCCGCATCCAGGTTAAGCTCGGGTTTGTCGGCCAGCATGCGGCCAAAGAGGGCGATGTCGGGGGCGCTGGTGTGATCTTTCGTCTGTTTCAGAAAGTCTTTGACCAGTTTGGGCAAAGGATTTTCCTTTTTCGCCTTCTTGTCATCAGGCGCAGCCAGCGCTGCCTCGATAGCATCCCAATGCTCTATCAGCAGCTCAGCCATCTCATGAAGCTCCTGAGGGCTGAGATAGATGAGTACGCTGGTGCGTTCGCCATCCATCTTGCCCGAAAAAGCCTCGGCAAACGCCAGGGCGACGGCCTGAGCGCTGTCCTCCGTCTTGCCAGCCTTCACCAGCTCTGCGGTGAGTTTACGGGCAAGTAGACGCGTGCGCACGCCTGGCTCCACCTGAGTGGTTTCGGCAAAGATCGGTTCGGAACGAATAGCCCGCTTGATGGCTTGTGATGAAATGCGGGCGCGGCGTACGCCGCCGAATTCAGCTTCCTTGGGATTGCCGGTGTCGTCACGATTGAGGTTGGAAGGGGCGAAGTTCTGAATGATGTGCAGTTCGATAAACATGACAGGTTACTCCTTACAGAAATGTCGTGAAAAGTGTTGAACGATTGAATATGCTGGAATCAGGATGCCGATGCATTTTGCTCGGCCTTGCGGTAACGCCAGAAGGCTGTAGCCCACTGTTTGCGGATGATGTCGCCACGATCAGGATGCCCCCAGAAGCGCATATCCCAGAAAAGTTGATTCCAGTTGACCGGCGTTTCTTTGGAGGCAAGATAGCTGATGGCCTGTCGCAGGAAGTCAGGAAGGTCATCGGGATGGGCGGAGAGCAGGGCCACAAAACGGCGCTCTACGGCATCTTCGCGCCCTTTTTCCAACGTAGCGGCCATATGGTCTCCCATGTTACCGTAGGCTGTGGTGACCGGGTGAAAGGCAAAGAGTGAGGCAATGGTGTAATAAGCCGTCTCATCCTGAGGATAGAGAGGGGAGGGCAGCCAGGGAACGATATAGGGGAACATTTCAGGCGCAGCCCCCGGTTTTTTACCCAGACCTCGCCGCAAGTGTGCCAGGGCCTGCCTGTCTTCAGCTTCCCCCAAGCGGTAGAGGTGCTGGATGAATGGGTGGATTTGTGATTCAGATTGTGGCATGAGTGACCTCCGGTTGAGAAGTTGATTCACGGATTTTCTTGAGTGCGCCCATGAGCTGCCCCCGTGCTCTCACAGCTGCTCGCAAACCGCGGGCGTCGTCGGGCAGTGAGGCTTCGGTGCGGGCAAACGCGGCTTCAGCGGTACTCAGCAGAGTTTGGATCCACTGATCCATAGCAGCTTCCGGGTGGTTGGGCAAGGTTTCCATCAACACGAAGAAAGCAGGCTCCAATTCCGCCCAGTAATAGCGTTCAGGAGCCCAATGCGCTATGAGGTTGTTGACATCTTTCTTGTCAGGTTTGCGCCCATCTGGCTCATCAGCAGTAGGGGCAATCACCAGCGTCGCCAGACGCGAAATCGATCGCATCAGAGACTTCCTCACTTCCTCGGCAAGAGAAATAGCCTGTTCCAATTCCTCGACCAGCGACTTATCCTGCAGATAGGAAGCGGGCAATGGCATGTGTTCTTCCCGGTAAAACTCGATTTTGGCCTTATTGCTGGCCAGCCCCAGGGCCATAAGCCGGTAAGGATACAAATCATCCAGTGCATGATAGCTGAGCAGGGTGGCGATCCAGTCCAACTCTTGAGGAGCCCGAACTTCTGTTTGGGTGGATTGAAATCCCAACAGGCTGGCGCTATCACGCCACAACGCACGATATTCTGAGAACCGCAGAGGAATGTATCCACGCCTCTTGTCGATTCGATAATGCTTGAAGGGATCAAGCACATCGGGATTCAGTCTCAAACCAGACCCTATCTCAGCCTCCCGTATAACAAATTCTCGGCCATTCTCCTCAGGTATGAGGCGTATGGAGCGGTTTGGCCATGTGAGGTAGTCGGCAATACCCAATGGAATGTTTCTATTAGGCAACAGAGGATTATCGGATTCCCAGACAGGAACGTCTTCTTGTCCGACAGGAATGCCATCCCACCAATCGACAGGCATGAAATTGAATGCCAGAGTATCGAACAAAGTGCTTCCTTCCGCCAAGAAGATAATTCCACTTGCCCAGGGAGCATTGGAAGAATCTCTTGGGGCCAGCCCACCCGTTCCGGCAGGACTGAACGCCTGGACCACCAGAAGGATGCGAGCGGCTTCTGCCGGGGTTAATGCCACCTTTTCATCATCAGTATGATGATCGAACAGTGTAGCGTTGTTGCCAGAGGCAACGTCAAAAATCATCAAGTTGATAGACTTGGTTTGGCTGTTTCGGCCTTGCCATTGGTAAAAAGGATGTTCGGGATGAAAGAGATCGAAGCGGTGGCGCCAGCGTTCCAGGTAATCAGAAATGCGCTGAGCATCCCAATGTCCGACGCGCCACAGCTTTTCCCAGTCCTGATCGTCCTCTGGCGGCTCAATGGCCCGATAAAGCACCGCAAACAGCAGCCGATAGAGGGCGGCTGTGACCAGCGGCGTCTCACCGCCCAGACCCTGCAACTGATGGGCCTGCAATAATGTGTCTCTCAACCCAAGCTCCACCACGCGGCCATTCATGTCCACGCAAGGAATCCAGGGTTGATCGATGAGGTCAAATATGGGAGTTGTCATTCATTTTTCCTCCTTGATGATGCGCAGACCGTATTCACGATCCAGGATAAGAGTGTAAGATCCATCTTCCAGGGTGTAGCGACCATTTTCGAAAAGGATGGGCAGACTATAACGCAGTGCAGCTGCGCGCTTCCAGGCGGGATAAGGCAATTTGTCTTTAAGTTTGAAGATAACGCCGCGATGCTGAATGCTGACGGTGCGCTGTATCAATTCTCTAACCAAGTGAAGGGGAGGCTCAGCCTCAAGATCGATGGGGGTGCCGGTTCCCCCTGGTTCCAGAAAAATGCCAGCAGGCGTGCGATGCAGGCAAACTAGATTCAATGTCGGGCCGATAAGCCTGGTGACAGCCCGGAGCTGTTCATGTACGTTGGGGTCCTCATCTTCCCCAAAAATGTTGTGAGGACGGGTGACCAGGTACCTGGTATCAGGGGGAGGAACCAATCGTATTTGGGCCTGATACATATCACTCGAAAAGTCCTGAAGCATCTTTTCATAGGCCTGCTGCATGGGCCCGCGTATTTCATCGGGCAGTATATCGGCGCGGAATTCACCATAAACCATTTCCATTAATTGGGTCGTATCATCGGGGATGGTTAATTGATCGCGATTTTGAAGAGCCAGCCAGGTTTGCCACAGCAGATAATCGTTGTAAATAAATCGACTGAGACCGAAATCAGGATCGGCCAGATCTCCTTGCGGTGATGCTATGACCACACGAGGCTCGGCCAGGAGTTCCGGACGATATTTACGATGATGACGATGTAACCGCCCAATACGTTGAATGATGAGGTCGATAGGAGCCAGTTCTGTAATCATCAGATCAAAATCCAGATCAAGGCTCTGCTCGATGACCTGGGTGGCCACAACGATGGCTTTATGGGGGCGGTGAGGAGATGCGCCATCGACATCGGGTTTCCCGAATGCTTGCAGAATACGATTCTCTATGTCTTTCCGCCATACAAACGGCATGCGGGCATGGAAGAGGGTGAGATGCCCCTCATCGACCAGTTGCGCCTGTTTCAAAATGGCGTAGACTTCCTGGGCGCGTCCCACAGTATTACAGATGACCGCGGCGCATCCACCATCGCGTAATTGTTCGTCCAATAATGAAACCATTGTTTCATCATCTGCGTCAGCCCAGGTGAGATGAATGGTGCGAGATGGCGGCTTGGGAAGCGAGTAGACTTCTACTTTCCCATCGAAAACAACAGTGAGCTGAGGATAGGATGCCCCGTCCCATCCGGTATCCTCCTCATCATCACCCAACCAGGCTGCCACCATTTTTCGACGTGTGGTCTCAGGCAAAGTGGCGGAAAGCACAATGGCAGATGTGCCCATTGTGCGCAGCCAGGCAAGCAGTCGCAAAAAGAGCTGGCTCATATATGTGTCGTAGGCATGAACTTCATCGAAGATCAGCACTTTATTGCTCAGTCCAAAAAGACGCAGGAAAAAGTGCCGAGTCTGGAGAACGCTCAAGAAGGATTGATCCACCGTACCCACCCCAAAGGTTGACAGCAAAGTGCGCTTACGAGGCAAAAACCAAGTATTGGCGATCAACCCATCCTCCTTGGTCTCTCCGATTTTCAGAAATCGCACTTCCCTGATTTGTTCTGTCCAGGCTGCGTTACCGTGGACCAGGTGAATTTGGACGGGTTCATGGGGATACCGATTTTTCAAAAAGCGAGTAGTGCGGGTAAACATCTGATTGCTGGTGGCCTGTGTAGGCATTGCAATATACATACCTTGTCCAAGACTGTGTTGTAGCCACATATCACCCAAATAAAGGGCTGCTTCTGTTTTGCCCCCACCAGTGGGTGATTCCAGAATCACCAATGCTGGAAGAGATGCATCCCCGGCAGCACTAAAGACACTTTGTTGCATAGCATTGGGCGTAAAGGGGAACACTTCGGTGAAATCGGGCGATTTTCCAGTGCTTTTCCATCCCAGCCAACCGGTTTCATTTAAAGCACGCCGGGCTTTTCGGGAAGCTAGGTTAGCATATTTCGCCGCTGACATCCATAGAGGTTCATATTCAAAAAATTCTTCCATAGAGCCAATCCAGTCTGCAGCCGTGGTGAAACCAGAAAGGAATACCAGAAAAGCATTCTTTTCCACGCGAGAGTCGGGCAACAGTATCTGGCGCGGCGGATTGAAGACTGAAATCAGCTCTTGAAACAACGTTGAGCGGGCTTCATCCCAAAATTTTCTTCCTACATCATAAGTTCTCACATCGTTCACAGCTTTGAATGTAGGCCATGCTCCGTGGTGTCCGCCGACAGCATGCGCGATGGATTTGGCATCTCGAGGATCTCCGCCCATCTGATTTTTCAGTAAATCAGGTAATATGCGGGCAGTAATGACACCATGGGGTGCGACGGGAAGTCCACGAGTGGGGGGAAAGTCGAATCCTTCTTTTTCGAGGAAAGGCCGGGTAAAAGGCGCTTTCGCTTGAAATGCCGGACTGGCCTTCCCAATATCATGTGTGGCAATGAGAAAAGCAAGAAGCCTGCCCGTCTCCTCAGGCTCTAAATGAAGTAAATCGGCCAAACGTTTTTTTTCGCCTACTGAAAGCCCTTCATTCCACATAATCAAGGCTGTCATTCCCACATCAATGAGGTGGTAGATAAGAGGATGGATCAGTTTTTCGTCCTGATCTGCTTTGGCCCAAAGCCGAAACCAGGGAGGCGTATCCAAACTTTCTGTTTGATAGATGGCCGCAAGCTTTTGTGTTTCGAAACGCAATCGTTCTCGCAATTCCTCCGGCTCGAGCACCTCCACATCCGCGCCCCAGCCTCGAATCCAGGGCAGCATCTCCCGCCACTCGGCAATGGGCGCCCGCCAGATCACGCCCCCATCCTCCAATCTGGTCACCTTCTCCAGGGGATGCCATTGGCTCTCTTGCAGGCGTTTGGCCGCGGGCCCGGGAGCGAAATGCAGC
>CAZYSY010000242.1:0-8924 GCA_964650295.1 uncultured Caldilineales bacterium
GTTGCGCTCCACCGACAAGTGGACGCTGCCTGTGGGCATGACCCGCTTCTTTGGCGAATTTCAAGCCGATTGGTCGACGCTGTTCGCCGGACTCATCATCACTACGTTGCCGCTAATCGTAATCTTCCTGCTGGCCACCAAACAGATCATTGCTGGCCTCACCGCGGGAATCGGTAAATAGGACGCATGACCAAGCCCCACTCTGAACACACCTGGCAAAACATCATTGATGATCTGATGCGGCAGGGCGTATCAAACGTCTTCCCCGCAGCGACGCTTATCATTCAACAAAATGGACAGCTACTCTTCCACCGAGCCTATGGTTGGATAAATCCCCAAGATAAATGTTGGCCAGTAACGCCCGAGTCCATTTTCGATCTTGCATCACTGACCAAATTGTTTACGGCCACAGCATTCATGACTTTGGTAGATGCAGGCAAAACAACATTAGAAACGCCAGTTGGCGAGGTCGTAACAGAATTCAACGGCTATTATCCACTACAGCCAGGGATTGACCCCCACACAAAAAAACCACTACCGCAAGATCCCTCCCTGATGAAGGGGAAAGCGAATGGCGATCTGATCACTTTCTTTCACCTACTAACACATACTTCCGGCCTGGCAGCCTGGGATGAGCTATGTCGGCTGGACAAACATAGTGGTCCGCCGCATGAGCTTCCTGCCGATGAACGTCGCCGCAGACTTAGCACATTTTTGACTGCTCCCCGCTTTGTCCAACAGCCAGGAAAACAATTTCTATACAGCGATCTTGGCTTCATTCTATTAGGCGAAGCCATAGAGCGACTTGCCGGGATGCCACTGGATGAATATATACGGCACGCCGTGCTAAAACCGCTCCAGGCTACGAGTATACACTTTAACCCCACAACACACGGCATATCCAAATCACACATCGCCCCAACTGAATTATGTCAATGGCGACAACGCCGTGTATGGGGCGAAGTTCATGACGAAAATTCAGCATGTTTGGGTGGCGTTGCTGGCCATGCAGGCCTCTTCGGAACTGCCCGGCATGTGGCCGCACTTGGACAACTTTTTCTTGACAACGGCGGAGAAATTCTGACATCCGCATCGGCTACAGCAATGGTGCAAAACCAAACTATACCACAACATGCGCATCGCGGTCTGGGGTGGCAGCTGTACGAAACTACAGGCCCCCCGGCCCCATCATTCACACACCGCTTTGGTCATACTGGCTTTACAGGAACATCGCTATGGGTAGATCAGCAACGTCGACTGGTAGTTACGCTACTGAGCAACCGTGTCTACTTTGGCCGAAACCCCGAACCGATCACTCGATTTAGACTACGACTCCATGAAACCATCACCAACGTCATCCCTGCACCGATGGATAACAGAACATGAAAGAATTCGTAATCGGCGTTGATGGCGGAGGTAGTAAGACCGAAGCTGTAATTCTCAATAATCGGGGGCAAGAGATGGGCCGTGGGCGAGGCGGCCCATCGAATTTCCATATAGTGGGGAAAAAGGGTGTGCGAGAGGCGCTGGTCGCGGCCACTTCCGCCGCGGCCAGCGCAGCGGGGATTAGTATTGACGAGGCCAAGGCTGTGGTTTGGGCATTGGCAGGCGCTGGTAGAGCTGAGGAGATTGGTGTTTTGCGCCAGTTACAGGCACAGCTATTACCAGGTGTGCCAGGCCGAGTAGTAAACGACGCTCAGGCTGCATTGGCAGGCGGCGTGGGTGCCCGCTTCGGCCTTGTTGTGATTTCTGGTACCGGGCTAATGGTGTATGGTGAAGATGGTGTCGGAAATGCCTCCCGAGCTGGAGGATGGGGGCATATACTAGATGGAGGAAGCGGTTATGCGATCGCCATAGATGCTCTGCGAGCCATAACAAAAGCAGTGGATGGCAGCGATTTGTCCACGCATTTGACTTACCGCATTTTAGACGTACTGCAACTGGATACGCCTCAGGATTTGATTCCATGGCTATACGCTCCAGAACGTCAACCCTCTGATATAGCAGCACTAGCTCCACAAGTGCTCGCCGAGGCAGAAAAGGGAGACCTCTTGGCAGTGGATGCGGCGTTGCAGGCAACAAACGCCATCGCAGCAGGTGTGGTGGCCGTGGCCAGACGTCTTGGCCTGGATAAGGTTTCCTCGTTTCCCCTGATTCTCACTGGAGGACTGCTCACGGGCAACGCTTTTTTCCGTTCCCTGGCCGCCCAATCCATCCGTACCCGCATGCCTGCGGCTCGCCCGCAACGTCCCCGATTTGACGCCGCAGTAGGGGCTGGGCTGTTGGCTCTAGAGTTTTTGGGGCAACCGTTGGCACATATTAGGGTGGATGAGGATGAAGAAGAGAATGTGTGGGCTTCAGAAAAGCGAAACTTGCTGACTAATCATCTGGATGTCAGTACATCACTAAAGTTGGTTGGGCTGATGCACCTTGAGGATCGGAGGGCAGTCTCGGCAGTACGCGCCATCTTGCCAGACATAGCAAATGCCATAGACGCCATTACTGTCCGCATGCGGCAAGGCGGACGGCTGGTGTATGTGGGAGCGGGCACATCGGGACGATTGGGCGTACTGGACGCGTCTGAATGTCCTCCCACTTTCAATACGGCACCGGGACAAGTAGTTGGAGTCATAGCTGGCGGGGAACGGGCATTGACCCAGGCAGTGGAAGAGGCGGAAGACAACCCCGTAGAGGGAGCTCAAGCCATGAGCGATTTGGAGATCGGTCCGCAAGATAGTGTCGTGGGCATTGCTGCCAGCGGGCGCACACCATACGTTATTGGTGCACTAGCCGAAGCCCAACGCCGAGGAGCGCTCACCATTGCACTTACCTGCAATCTCCCCGCACCGCTAACAAAGAGAGCGGAACATATACTGGCTCCGCTGGTAGGGCCTGAAGTCATCACTGGCTCTACCAGGCTCAAGGCAGGCACAGCCCAAAAACTTATCCTAAATATGCTTAGCACCGGGGTCATGGTGAGGTTGGGGAAAACCTATGGGAATTTGATGGTCGATGTACAGCAACTCAATGCCAAATTATTGGTGCGGGCGCGACGCATCGTGGCCCAAGCTTGCGGTATCAATGAAGATGCTGCGGCCGCAGAACTGCAACGCTGTAATGGCGATGTTAAGACAGCCATCGTGATGGTGCGATTAGGTTGCTCACCTGAAGAAGCGCGCTTACGTCTCCTTCAAGCAGGTGGCAATGTGAGAACAGCCATTACAAGCGCCGCACCAGCCCACCCAGATTAAGTATTCAATAGAATTATCGTCCCACGGCCTGTAAACGTTGAGACTGTTCAGCCAATGCCAATTCGTCAATAAAGTCGTCCAATTCGCCATCGAGAATAGCTGGCAAATTATAGGAACTTTTACCAATGCGATGATCGGTGACGCGATTCTGGGGGAAATTGTAGGTGCGAATTTTCTCACTTCGATCACCGCCACCAAGCTGTGAGCGACGCTCAGCCCCCAATTCATCTTGCTGACGCTTCACTTCCATATCATACAAGCGGGCCCGCAAGATAGACATCGCCTTGATGCGATTCTGCAGCTGACTTTTCTCATCCTGACAGCTCACAACCAACCCTGTAGGCAAATGAGTAATGCGTACAGCACTATCAGTGGTGTTTACGCTCTGGCCACCGGGACCGCTGGATCGAAAAATATCAATGCGAATATCATTGGGATTGACCTCAATTTCCACCTCATCAGCTTCCGGCAACACAGCCACTGTGGCGGTGGAAGTGTGAATCCGTCCCTGTGACTCTGTTTCGGGAACACGCTGTACCCGATGCACACCTGACTCATATTTCAAACGGCTATATGCGCCCACGCCTTTTACCAAAAAAATAATCTCTTTATACCCACCAATGCCGCTCCGATTACTTGAAAGTACCTCCACCTTCCAGCGATGTCGTTCGGCATAGCGAGAATACATGCGGAAAAGGTCAGCAGCGAACAGCCCCGCCTCATCACCTCCAGCTGCGGCGCGGATCTCAACGATAACATTTTTCTTGTCCCGCGGGTCTTTGGGAATAAGCAACCTTTTAAGCCGCTCCGCTAATGCGTTGGACTGACGGCCAAGTTCCTTGAACTCCGCCTCCGCCAATTCCCGCATTTCAGGATCGTCCTCAAGAGACATCAACTCCTCGACCTCTTTTGCTTCCTGCAGCACGCGTCGATACCGGCGATAAGTCTCAACGATATCGCGAATCTCGGCCTGTTCCTGAGCAACTTTAGTCGCCTGCTGATAATCAGCAGCCACTGCTGGGTCGGAAAGTTGTTTCTCCAGTTCTTCGTATCTAGCTTCGATCTGATCCAATTTTTCAAACATATTCGCTCAGTCAACTAGCCATAGAGGAAGATTTCCCAGGGCAATAATCTCCACCCAATCAGGATTGTCACCTTCAGTCATAATAGCGGCGGAAGCAACAATCTCACCACCAGCCTTTTCAATAAGCGCCTTAGCGCCCTTAAGGGTACTTCCGGTTGAAATTACATCATCAACAAAAACAACCTTCTTTCCTTTCACTCGCCCTATATCACGACCATCCATCCACAGAGTCTGTGGCTGTCCCGTGGTGATGCTAATGACTTCAGTGCTGATGGCGCCAGCCATGTATGGCTTTCGGCTCTTTCGCAACACCAGATATGGAAGACCACTCTTGACAGACATAGCGTAAATAAGGGGGATGCTTTTGGCCTCGGCAGTAACCAACATTTCAGCATCCTCGGGCAAACGGGCAACCAACGCATGCGAAACAGCCTCAGTCAGCGGAGTATCACCGAGAATATTAAGAATAGCTATAACCACGCCAGGAGCGATTTCGACTCGAGGAAGGGCACGGGTGACGCCAGCCAACGTGACCGTATACGGAGCAAGAAGTTCAGATGGAATCATTGTTTGTTGTCCAGAAATTTTGGGGGCTGCAGTCAACGAGGACCGCTCCAGCAAATAAAGATGAAGACAAGAGGATACAGACAAGAATTGTAGCACAAGAGCTGTTATCAGCCATAGACGTCATTACATCAATATGCATGACTTTTGTAGGAATTGATTTTGCATATGAGCTTTACGCGTCTCGAGTTTCAATTTGCCGGCGTTGGCAAAACAATGGGCGAACGGGATGGCAGTTGAGGTTTCTGTAACAGCGTCGCCAATCTAACTTTTGCAAAGGCCTCAGTCTGGTAATCCTGGGCGGCATTAGCCTTTTCAGCAGCCCGTTGATAAGCATCCATTGCCGACTGAACATCACCACGCGCCTCGTACACCATCCCCATCACCAACCATCCGTGAGGATTTTCTGGATTCTTCCGAACGGCCTGCAGAGCCAACGGCAATGCTTTTTCGGCTGCCCCCGTGGACACATATGCCTGCGCCAAATTGATATCTACGATTGAAGATGGGTATGCCTCGTACATCGCGTGCAAAACAGGCTGAGCAAGATCCGATTCGCCCAGAAGATCATAAAGAACTGCAATCAAGGCTTGAATCTCCAGATCATCAGGCGTTGCCTGATAAGCAGCCTCCAACTCTGTCACCGCCGCCCGCAAGTCACCATCAATGATGAAATTATCAGCGTTGGCCTTATGTTCATAGGCCATAGAAATGCTAGGGGCTACCGGAAATAACTTATTGAAAGCCCAAACGCCCCCAACTATCAGCAGAAGAATGCCAGCAATTGCTGCCGTGGTGACGAAGATGCGTTGACGAAGAGCTCGTTTGGCAGTTTCATCGAGCCACCACCACCAGCGATCATCGGGCGACGGAAAGGAAACAAGCACTTGACGCAAAGACTTAAGCCCTCCCAGTGGAGCAAGCTCCACTCGCAAATCATCCCCATGTCGACGCAAAGCACCCTGCACCTCTTGCCAACGAGCGCGCTCAGCCCGCAAATCCACCCCTGCGGCGTCCAGCATCGGCAAGAGTTCGGAAATGCGGTCCATATTTTCTAACAAAATTAAGGCCTGCTCAGCTCCAGATCCCCGAATGTTAACTGCCTGTTTGTAACTGCTTTCCAACAGATCGCGCAACAAATCCGCACGAGTAAGCGTTTGCCTGGGGATAGATCGAGCCATGATCATTCGCCTGTTGCTTCAGACATGATATTATCAGCATCTGACAAAATGGCCGGTTCTGTCGTCGGCTCAGCCATTTGGTTTGCCTCCTTTTCCACTTTGACAACCGCCAGTGCAGACGCCTCGGCTTCTTGCCTCTCTTCTTCTCGCCTGAATTCATCATATACACGCCCAATTCCTGATCGAATTTGAGATTCGATTTTGGAAGAACGTTTGGAAGGTATTGGAAACCACGGACGCATCTCTGGTGTGAGCAGGCTGGCAGTTTCCTGCTTGGTAAGGCCCGCATCGAATAGATTTCGAGTACGTTGCCGCAGGAAGGTCAAATATTCAATGAGATAATCCAATTCTTTGACACTACAGATAGGACCATGTCCGGGCACAATGTATTTGGGAGCCATACGTTGAATCAATTGCAATGCCTCTAGCCACTCCTTAGAATTCGCTTGTGTCATAAAAGGGTGTTGATCCAGCCAGACAATATCACCAGCAAACAAAACACGTTCCTTGGGCAGCCAAATGATACTAGTCGCTGGCGTGTGACCCTTAACATGAATAATCCGCACTACCCGGTTCCCGCGCACCACGGTCAGTTTATCCTGAAAGGTAATCGAGGGGACAACGATGCGCAAATCAGCAAATTGGGCCCGGATATCAGGTTGCTTCTTGAAACTATCGCGCACCCGTTGCTTGAAGTTGTCCCCATAATTTCGCATATGTTTCCAGGCAACATCATGAGCAATGACCACATCACTTAGCCACTGGCTGCCCAGACAATGACCTCGATGATGGTCGGTAACAACGACATAGCGGATTGGCATTCCACCGCTGGTCTCATCAATGATCCTCCGCCATATCTTTGCTTCATTGGGAATCATGGGGGTGTCGAAGCAAATCACTCCCTCAGAGGTCACAATAAAGCCAGTATTGCTATTGTAAAAACTGGTTTCAGCGTAAACGCCAGAAGCTAATTCAAACATCAGAGGTCGTATCCCAAAAATCCAGAGTGTGGACAAAAATAACGAATCCAGGCATCAATCGATATCTGGAAGATCGAAGGCAAAAGCCTGTAAAAGATGCAACACTTTATGTAAGGTCTCCTCATCAGCTGCGGAACCCTGGATCATATCCGATGACCCGCCGCCCTGCACACCGAATGTTTCCTTAACTTCCCGCAAACTTTCGAGCATATCAAGGGGTACATTTTTGCTGCGCCCGGCAGCCCAACGCGGTCGTCCATCGCCTATCCAACCTAGCAAAGCGATAACATTGGGCTCAGCGATGAGAGTTTGTAACAAAAGCCCCAACGTGTCGTCATCATCCGTTTTTTCTAAAATATGAAACACAATATCAACACCCGCTGAATGAGGCGCCTCGGCAATCATTCTCTTTGCCTCGGCTCGCATAAGCTCATCGCGGACCAGACGCAACTTTTTTTGACATTGCTGCATTTGCTCCTGCATGCGTCTGACAGCGATCGGCAAATCATCAATGCTTGTAGTCAGCAAAGCGCCTAACTCACGAGTGAGTCCTATCCGGTGGCGATGATCAGCATTTGCACGACCTCCCGCCAAAAAATAGACACGGGTTTGATCGCCGCGTCGTTCCAACCGAGTAATGACCAAATGGCCAATCTCAGAAGTGTTGCGCACGTGCGTACCACCACAAGCAGACCAATCCAATCCATGAATTTCAACGACACGGACAGGTTCATCCACGGTAGGGGGTTTGCGCAAAGGAAGGCGAACAGCCTCAGACAAAGAATAAGAGTGTGCAACAATAGGCAAGGCCCGAGCAATTGCATCCTGCACGAAAGACAAAACTCTATCTATCGCTTCATTATCTGGTGGAGGGCCAGGCAAATCAATGGTTACAGTGTTCTCACTAAGATGAAAGCCAATAGTGGGACGATAGAGAACATCCTGAAATGCAGCCGAAAGCAGATGCTGACCGCTGTGTTGTTGCATTTGATCATATCGACGTGACCAATCTATCTTACAAGCAACCTCCTTCGTCCCAGAAGGAAGCGGTTGATCCAACCAATGGATAATTTGGCCAAGCTCATCGCTAGAAACATCAACAACCGGCACGTCGGCCAGAATTCCTGTGTCGTGAGGCTGCCCCCCCCCAGTGGGATAAAAGATAGTACGATTGAGAATCACACCGGGCCGCTGGCCTTTGATGTGTTGCACAATCTGGGCTGTGCAGGAGGTACGATACGAGTCTTGCCAGTACAGTTTACGAGTAGGCATATAGATGGATGAAGAATTAAGGAAGAAGGACCGTGTTTAAGTGGCTGGCGACAGGGTCGACCAAAACGAATTCCGGCATTTGACTTTTTTCGCCAAAATGGTCCCGTGAAAGCGAATGTTGTACTGATGAATAGGTCGCCGCAATTAGGCGCCATTTGCCACTACCAAAGGATAGCACAAGCAACGAGCCGGGTCAATGGAGAAGATAAACAATTTTCATAGTGCACTTATTTTTCTCTCATCATAGAATGCCAGATATGCATCGCCATCTGATTTTGATGTGATCTGGGTCATAGACCGGAATGGGAGAATGTTGGAAGATAAGTTGTGAGCAAACTGGCATCAAACAACCTGTTTGCAAACAGTTAAAGCTACGTCTTTTAAATAGTTTTGCTTTTTCTTGATAGCTATGTCTATTTCACGCTGATATGACCCGGCTTTTACTTGGTAGTTCCTCTAGTAACTTAGAGGGGCACTCAAATTTTTTTTACAAAATATATTACATTCTCGGAATATAATAAAGCTGTCGCACAATAATAATATTAATCAGCAACAGCAAATCAAGGAGGTTTTTCAATGTCGCCCGAAACGA
>CAZYSY010000243.1:0-5493 GCA_964650295.1 uncultured Caldilineales bacterium
GATGGGCTGGACGGTGGCAATGGGTTGGGCGGGCGTGGGGATGACTTCCGGGGAAAGGCCTGGCGGCAGGATTGTGGGCGTTTCTGTCTGGGTTGTCTCAGCCAGTTGTGTCGGTGATTTGGATTTGTTGAGCAGGGTGAACCCCAGGAGCAGCCCGATGACAATCAGAAAGGCGATGGCCAGGGCGATGGCGGTTGTGAGGTAGGGATGTGACTTGTTGCTGGGATTTTGTGAGCGTTGTGACATCTTCGCACCTCCAGGCTAGGACGATCGACGATGGACGTGCTGGTTCACAAAATAGTAATGGGTGATAAAAAGATATGCGCTGAGGTTTATACGGAGTGGTTTTAGTGGCGCCCAGGGCGAGGCGTTGATGTGCACGTCGGCCATGCCGCCGCGGCCGATGGTTTTGAGGATTTCGTAGCGATTGCGGAGGGTGATTCCAGGCTCGATCATCGTTTTATGCTTTAATGTCTTCAGACAACGGCATGAGCTCGATATGTTTCTTTATCCGATTCCCAACAGAAGAAAGGCTGAAAAACAGAGGCTGATGACGATCATGGCGGCCATGATGCCCAAGGAGAGCCGCCGTCGGGGGTTTTCGTCCTCGTTGGAATCTGGAGGATGAGGAAGTGCTGGGGGTGGGGATGGTGTCGACGCAAGCCGGAGTTCTTTGGATAGCAAATCCTGAAGGCTACGCAGCGGGGCCGCCCTCTGGAGTGAAGATGAGGCAGGTTTGGAACCCTGCAGCGCCCCGGGCGCCCAGGCCAGCTCCTGCTTTTTTCCCAGAGCGGGAATGACGGCCTGTTCCCAGGCCACGGCCATCTGGGCGACATCGGGCCAGCGGCGCTGGGGAGATTTCTCCATGGCCCGAAGGATGACCTGCGCCGCAGCGTCGGGCAGGTCAGGATTGAAGTAACGGGGATTCGGGGGGATGAGCCGGAGATGGGCCTCTCGCACCCGGCCCGCGGTGCTGGTGGAGGTCAATCCGGTTTCTCGGCCGGTAAAGGGGCGTTGCCATGTCACCATTTCGTAAAGGGCGACGCCCAGACTGTAGATATCCACGCGATGATCCAGGCGCTGGCCCAGGATCTGCTCCGGGCTCATGTAGGCGGGCGTGCCCATGCTTGGCGTCATGACGCCGCTCTGGTTGGCGGCCTGGGCGATGCCGAAGTCGGTGATGAGCACCCGACCATCTTGGGCGAGCAGGATATTGCCCGGCTTGATATCCCGATGCACGAATCCCTGGGCGTGGGCATAGGCCAGGGCCGCGGCCACGCCCCTGAGCACATGGGTGGCTTCGAACAGGGTCAGAGGAGCCTGGCGACGGGCCATCTCCTTGCGCAGGCTGACGCCATCCACGAACTCCATGACGATGTAAAGGTGGGGGCCGTCCCGTTCCAGGGCGAAGAACTGAACGATGTTGGGGTGGCGCAGGCGCACCAGGGAGCGGGCTTCGGTGGAGAAGCCCGCGACGAAGTCGAGGTTCTCGGCCAGGTTCGGGCGCAGCACTTTGATGGCCACCTGGGTCTGGCGTCGCATATCCTCGGCCAGATAGACGTCGGCCATGCCCCCGCGGCCGATGGGGCGCAGGATGCGATAGCGTTTACGCAAGATGCGTTCGGACGTGATCATGCGAAGGCTTACTCAGAAGGAAGGTGATAGATGCGCAGGCGGTTGGACGTGAGCACGGCCAGATAGGTGTCCTCGGGCGAAATGGCCAGGGCCCGGATATCCTCTTCGTTCCTCTCCATCAGCTTTTTCCAATCGCTTCCTTTGTTATTGGTTACTCGCCTCCAGACAACGACTTTGTTTTCGGTAGCCACGGCCAACAACCTGCCATCCTTATTGAAACGGAGCAACTTTATCGGTTTTGAAAGTTTCATTTTTGGGATAACGGTAGGCCCTTGAAAATCGCCTTGTTCACTGTCCCATTTGGCGAGAAGCACCTCCCCATTTTTGCTGCCCAAAACCAGCCAGTCCGCATTGATGTGTAAGGCGATGGCTGAAAGTGTTGTTCCAGATAGCGTAGAAGATGGCTCTATTCGTTCAAGTTTATTGTTTTGTTTCTTGTAGATGACGTAAGGTGGCGACTCCGGCTGAATGGCGGCTATCACATTAAATTCATTCCTCGGTTTTTCCTTCGGTCGAAGGGCCACGGCCAGTTGTGTGACATTGCCCGGTGACGTTCCCTCAGCCTCCCACCTCGGCTTATCATCTGAAATTTTTTCTAAAACGACGCCAAACGCACCGCCACAGGCCACGCGCCTGCCCTCGGGGCCAAAGGCAAAGGTTGAGATCGTCTGGGATACATTACATTTCTCGACAGGCGAGCGGCTTTCATCCTTCTTATCCTTCTCCAAATCCCAAACATAGACCAGGCTGCCACCCTCTTGGCGCAGGCCAAATCTGTTGCCCTTGGGAGCCAAAACACCCTGCTGAATGTTGGACTCTGTGGATGGAAGCTCCAGCTTCAGCGTTCTGACCTGGTCTTTGCGCAATGAGTGGCTGCCAGTTGGTTGGAAAATTGAAATGGGCAAGCGGAATAGCAGTGGGGTTTTATGCTGACGATGCGTTGTGGCCAGGCGCAGTTCCGTCTCAGAGATGAATTGGACATCCCAACCCTGTAGGGAGGAAGGGATTGTCATCGAGGCGAAAGCGTCCTCCTCGCCCGAAGCAGAAGTATCGATGAGGAGCTTGACCAGAAGATCGCCCCGAACCCAGCCTTCTTTCTCATCTCCCTCCACTACCTTTCCCCGAACCTGGCACCAGTCCTCGCCTGTAGATCCACATGGCTCCAACACTTTGACGATATCACCCAATTTAAAATATTCCCACGATCCCGAGCCGGTGCTTTGTTCTTCCCTCAGCTTTGCTCCACTCTGCGGCACCACGATAGCTAACGATGACGGCGTGGGAGATGACATAGCCGTGGGGGTGATTGAGGGTGTTGCTGTAATGGTTGGGGAAACGGATACCGTTGGTGTCGGTGCGCCTGTGAGGGTGGGGGGAGGCGTCTGTGAAGGCAAGGATGTCGGCACGGGCGTTGGGGTGGGTGTGTCAGGTTCGAATGGCGTTGGCGACGGCCTTCTCACGCCTCCCACAGACTTCGTCGCCAAGGAGATGGGTGTCTTCGTGGGTGGTTCCGGCGTGGGGCCCGGACTGAGCGTTTGCGTTAGGAGAATAAAGGAGGTCACGGTGGGCTTGGGCGTGTGTCGGAACATGCCCACCAGGGTGATGGCTGATCCCCCAAGGCACAGCAGCAGCAGGATCAACGCCCCCACCAGCAGGATAAGCTTGTTTCGCCGCAGGTCGGTGGCCGTGACCGGCGTTCTCTTTGGTGGAGGCGCGGGAATAAAGGTCGGCTCTGTATCTTCCTCGGACGCGCTCACTCCCGCCAGCAATGTCTCGGGCACGGAGCGGGCCACGATGACCGAGATGTTGTCTTTGCCCCCGCGCTGGTTGGCCATCTCGATGAGATGCTGAGCTGCTTCCCGGGGCAGGTAATTCATAACTACGGCGGCGATCTCGTCATCACGCACATGGCGGGTGAGGCCATCGCTGCACAATATCAGCGTATCACCCGCCTGCCAGTCGTAGACGCCCACCTCCACCTTGATGGTGGGGTTCATGCCCAGGCCGCGAGTGATGCGGTTGCGCCAGGGGTGGCGACGAGCCTCCTCGGGCGTCAGGTCGCCGGACCGGACCATCTCCTCCACCCAGGAGTGATCCTGGGTCAACTGGGCGATCTTCCCGCCCCGCACCAGATACGCCCGGCTGTCTCCGGCGTGGGCGATGACCAGGTGCTTGTCGAGGATGACCGCGGCCACGACCGTGGTCGCCATTTCCCGATCGCGCTGCTGATTCATCTCGTAGATGATCTCGTTGGCCCGCTGGATGGCCTCGGCCAATCGGTCTTGCACCGTCATCTTGGCGGGCGCACCGTAGTAGCCGTCGATGATCTGGCGCACCGCGGTCTCGCTGGCGATCTCGCCCGCGGCCGAGCCGCCCACGCCATCGCAAACGACCATCAACGTCCCGTAGGCCGCCAGTTTCTGCGGGTCCTGCGGGCGATGATAGCCGACATAGTCCTCATTGTGCTTTCGCGATCGCCCGACATCGGTCTGCACGCCAATGAGGAGTATATGGTTGGGGGATGATTGGGTTTCTGTGGTCACAAACGCCTCCCAGATCTCAAAATGGTCATTGTGCAAGGGAAAAAGGCCATGCTCCGCCATACCGACCTCACGGTCGGCTAAAACGATTATAAGCACGGCCGGAGCAAATTGCTACGACGAGCCGCGTTTACTCGAATTCAGTATATGAATAGACGCACATGCCAATGACTACGCTAACGGTACACCTCTTCAACACAATGCTTATCAGATATCGCACCCATTTCGATATCTCTTATACTTTTCTATCTGGCATAGCGTCTATCTTGATCAAAGAAACAAAAATTGTTCTATACACCAATTGTGGTCGTCGAGTATAAAGATTTAGAGGTAATCGGCCTTTTGACGTTGTAAAATGCAACATGTTCCAAGGTATATAGAACATTTTTGTTGCCTCCCCTATAATTGTCTTTTTTGCGCCCTTTATGCCTCCTTGGTGGGCTTTCTTGAAGGAGGCGACTCTCGAGACAAAAATATAAAGAAACAACCAAGCAGTAAATGAAAACATATTGCCGACCACATAGCACTTTCACCGGAAATTTGTGCTCGTAAATATAACTATATTGTAACAAAGTATACCATTTTTTTGAGTTTTGAACAAACGTTGAATGGCGGTTGAAAAAGGGACGCAGATCTCCAACCTATCGCATTCGCTACCAGCAATAGCAGCAAACCCACTGACCCCATCTGGATCCTTTTGCTTCCCGACATTCCCTTTCCCCAAGCTTTCAACCCTTCGCTTTAGAGCCTATCCGAAAAGTCCAGTAGAGCGAAAGACGATCCAGGCGCAGGCGAAGGAGAGCATCGCTTCGTAGTTTTCAACTTTCTTCTCCCAGCGAATCAACAAACGGCGAAAACGATTCAGCCAGGAATGCGTTCGTTCCACCACCCACCGGCGTGCCCGGTAGCCTGGAATACGTGCTTTGGCCCGCTTTTCCTCTCCTCGGGAGCGGATATGAGGTGAATAGCCCAGCATCTCCACCAGTTCTCTGACGCTCGGATAGTCGTAGCCTTTATCCATACAGAGATGCTGAGGCGTCTCCTCGGCGGGCTGCGGCCGCTCAATCATCAGCTGGGACAGCGTCGGCTCCACCAGCTTCATGTCATGACGATTGGCGTCATCAACGACTACTGCCAGAGGGATGCCTTTCCCATCGGTGAGTAAACTCCGTTTGCATGTCACTTCGCGGGCGATAATGTACCAGCGGTTCGCGGCCAAAGTATACCAGGGGTTCGCGGCCAAGCTGTACCACCCCTTATTCGCGAAAGGCTCGGACCCAGGGTAAGCTTCTGACAGCGTTTTCAATGCCTTCACTGT
>CAZYSY010000244.1:0-10514 GCA_964650295.1 uncultured Caldilineales bacterium
CTACTAACGTACCCGACTTCAATCACCACAAAGGCACAAAGACACTAAGAACACCAAGAATTTCAAAGCTTTTTCTTTTCTTCGTGCCTTTGTGGCTTCGTGTCTTCGTGGTTTCTAGCCGGGCTACCTTAGTAGTAACGTTGTCAAATGAATTGAGATCGTGCCATAGCAACAAAACGGAATACAAACATCAGTCGAAAACAACCATTATCAGGGGAATTAGCCAAAAACTATCGATTTTGGACGTTTTTGACTCATTTTTGAGAGGTCGGTTCAATGTGGGAGCGTTTTTTCGCATCTCTGGCCGACTCAGGTCGGGGCGCTTCAAGCCTGCTGCCAGTGGACGGCCTCCATCGGCCGGGGCGACGGAGGCTATCCGTCGGCGTTCGCTCTGGACACCTGTCCTTATCTCCTCTCCCCGCCATCTCGGAACGGGGGAGGAAGCTAAGTAAGGGGCACTCCTGCAGCGTTCGAGTTCACTCGGCCAGCGCTTCGTTAGACGTATTGTCCAAAATGGAAACGCACCCTTGCTGGCGACCAACCATCTCTCAAATCACCGATAGAAGCGCATTGGGGGTTGTTTATTTCAACGCCAGCAATATGGGCAAGTGCAAACGCAGTAGTTCGGCCACGGCGATACGCAACATGGTTTTGTCGTCTCCGCCTCCGCCAAATGCCACTTTATAATCCAAAATCGTCTCCGCCATGACCACCGGGTGGGCGTTGATGTGTCCGAGGGGGGGTACTCCCCCCACCGGATATCCTGTCTCGACCAACACCTGCTGCGGCCGGGCCAGCTTTATCTGCCGCTTGCCCACTCCAAAAAAGTCTGCCAGCGCCCGCACCGCGACTGGTTCGACACCATGACTGATGACCACATAGGGCTTGCCCTGGATGTAAAATAGCAGTGTTTTGAGGATCTGTTCGACTGACACGCCCAACGCTGCCGCGGCCTTCGGCACCGTGGCCGTATCGCCAATATCGGTGATGAGCTGGGCGTCCACTTGGTGGCGGGCCAGATAACGAGCTAAATCTGCTGGCGTCATGAGCTTGATTGCGGAGCTGCCAATTTATGTCTATGGCGCTGTCTTGCGCGGACTACTGCATCAAGTGCGCGTTCACGAGGACAATATCGGGCAAGGGGATGGTGCGGAGCAGGTCTGGGCCGGGACGATGATTGGGCGCGGCTGCGATGATGCGCAGGGCTTCATCTGTGGCTGCATACGCCAGGGCAGCGGCCGGTGTCGGTTTCTCTCCGGTCATTTTTTCGTAATCTGAAGCAAA
Source organism: uncultured Caldilineales bacterium (assembly GCA_964650295.1). Lineage (GTDB taxonomy): Bacteria > Chloroflexota > Anaerolineae > J102 > J102 > M2005. Next base: position 1,285 of record CAZYSY010000244.1, read on the forward strand.
ACTGGCGGGTAGACCTGCTGGAATCGGCGCCGCCCAGGGAATGCTCCAGGCCAGCTCTGACGCCCAGTGCTGAAACGCCACTTCGCCAGCCACAGGCCCGGCCGCGGGAATCAATTCTGGGTGTTGATTTACCAACTCGGCCAATGTTAGCGGGTCGCCCAACCAGATGACCGGCTGCGAAACAGGTCGCGACCACGCCAGCGGTAAGATTCCCAGCAATGGCTGGAACAACTTTTGATAATGGCCGCCCAGACCAGCGTAGGTCAGAACTGTGTCTCCGGGATCGCTGCGCACTGGAGCCAGCAACATGGTGGGGATGCCTGTTTCGGCCAGACTGGTCAGCGCCGCCATCGCCGTATGCCCTTGCGGCGGCCCCAAAATGATGCGGATGTCTGGGTCTTGGGCCAATTGCGCGGGCAAGCGGGCTGCCAGAGCCGGGTCGCCATCATCATTCAGCGCCACCAATTCGATTTTTGGCTGCGCCTCGCTTTCGTTCCATTGATTGATGCGCAACTTAACCGCGTTGAGCGTATCGTATCCCAATGGTCGCGAGGGACCCTCGAAGGGGGCGATTAATCCGATTTTGACCACCTCTGGCGTGCGGACATCATGGCAGCCCGCCAGCATCAACAGCCATATCCCCATCGTCAACAGCATAAATATCTTTAGCCGTGGGGCTGTCGCTGGCGAAAAGAACCAACGCGTGTTGGCCGAAGGCCTATTCTTCTGAGACCGGGAAGATGTCAATCTGGAGTCTTGGCCCGGCGATGACCATCTGCTGTTCGAAAATGAAACCATCACGGCTGATTGGTCTGAACATTGAGTTCGTGTTGGGCGCCGGTCTCTGAGAAGACATGTCCACCGTCGCCGGTCGCCACAAAGTAGCAATAGGTTGTCTGAGCCGGATAGATGGAGGCTTTGATAGAGGCGAGGCTGGGGTTGGCAATGGGGCCAGGAGGCAGCCCTGGATAAAGATAAGTATTGTAGGGAGAATTGACTTTGAGATAATCCTCGACCGTGGGCACCGTGGGCCACCATGTCTCCTGTTCCGGATCATATCCCATGGCGTATTGCACCGTGGGGTCTGCAGAAAGATAACCAAAGACTTCCTTTTCGCAGGTGGGGCCCAGGCGGTTGATGTAGGTGGAGGCGATGAGTGGACGCTCGTCGTCGCGGGCCGCTTCTCGTTCAACAATGGAAGCCAGAATAAGCACCTGGTGAAACGTGCGCCCGCTCGCTGCGATCGCATCCCGGTCTTGTTGTTCGATTTTGCTTTCTAGATTATCGAACAGTTGTTTGAGTATGTCGGCGGAGCGGGCGTGCACTGGAAAGCGGTAGGTGTCGGGGAAGAGATAACCTTCGAATGAGGCGCCTGGGGGTTTATCCTGCATAAGCGGATAATCGGGCAAGCCCAAGAGGGCGGTGTCGCCCGTGCGCACCGCAGCAAGAAAATCGGTGGCATCGATCACTCCTGCTTCATCTAGCACCTGAGCGATCTCTTCCGCCCGGCGTCCTTCGGGGATACGCACCCAAATATCTTCACGCTGCGCCTGTTGCAAGGCTTCGGCGATCTGGGGGACATTCATCGCGGGGGATAGTTCGAAATCACCCGCTTCAAGTTTTTGTTCCAGCTCATTCAATCGCAAATAAAGACGGAAAAGGCCAGCGTCGCGAATCAAACCCAAATCTTCCAGCCGTTCCGAGATGCTACGGCCAGTCTCGCCCAACTCAACGGTGAACGCCACCGGCTCGCCATTGGGATCTACCGGCTCATAAATGGCGTCATGGTTCATGTTCATATAGAACTGAAGGGCTTGAGTTTCGAAGTTGTCGGGGTTGAGATTTTTCCATGTCGCCGTGGTGTGGCGCACCAACCCGCTATCTGGGCCTTCAGTTTGATAAGCTATCATTTGCGATTGCGTCCAGGCGCGTGCCACCAGGCCAATGACCACGATTGACGCGATGACGCCGATGAAAAGCATCAAGCGGGGGAAGGTTTTTGTCAGAAAGGATTGCATAGCCCATTACATTCAGTAGTTCATGATATGAATTTGAAGTGAACCTCAGAGGCGCTTCTAACTCATCAGAAGAAGATAGACAAAAAAACGAAGGTGGGCGAAGCAACCATCGTCAATCTTCGTCCATGTTCGTCAATATGCGCTGGCACATTTCTGTAAGTTTCAAATGTGCATCTACTTAATCGGTACGCTCCAGAAAGGATTGGAGGATGGCCGCGGCGGCGATAGCGTCGTTGGGTTGACGACGCGCTTTCATTTTCGTGCGTTGCATCAAGATTTGGTCTGCCATGAAGGAGGTGAGCCGTTCGTCATGGAAATGCAATGGCATGTTTAGACGACGCCGTAGGCGTTCGGCGTATTTGCGTACGCTTCGGGCTTGTGGGCCTTCGCTGCCATTCATGTTCAGGGGGAGGCCCACCAACAGCGCCTCGGCGCCAACCTCTTGCGCTGCCTGGGCAATGGCATCGAAGTCTTCGTTTTTGCTGCCACGGATAAGTACGCGCAGTGGTCGGGCCAGGCGGGCGGCATCGTTGCCCACGGCCAATCCAATGCGTTTCTCGCCAATGTCAAGCGCCAGCCAGGTCGTCATTCCTTATACACTCGAACAGTGATGCGGAAGGGCAGGGTGGGAAGTCGATTCATCCAGGGGGGAATGCATTGCACCTCGGGGGCGCGAGCCAGATCAAAGTGCTCTTGCAGCAATGCTTCCGCCTGATCAACGGGCGCACCGGTAAGAATGGCTCGCACTTCGCCTGCCGGAATAGGATCGATGACTTCGCCACTGGCAGTCAGAGAGAAGTTGATAAACTCATCGCCGAAGAGGGTGAAATGCGGGTCGCCGGTGCGTATGGTCTCTTCCAGCAGGTATTTGTCGGGGGGGACGGTTTCTCGTAATGAACGTTCAGCCAGTTCTTGAGCGCCATCCATATCGACTGCCATGCCACGGGCCAGCAATTGTAGCTGCAACCTCAGTTCGTCGGCATGTTCGCCGGCAAAACGATCATAAGTTGCAGCCAGTACATAGGTCTGCACCGATTGTGGCGGGATGTATTCGCCTTGCCGTAAGTTTTCCGCCAACTTGTCATAAGCCTGTTGCTGCAGTTGGGCGAGAAGTTCATTCAGTAGCCGATCTTTATCGGCCTGAGTGACGGTGGCAACGACTTCTTCTGTTCCGCCCTCCGTTGGAAATGGGTTACTGACGCGAAGGCTGATGTTGAGTGCGCCTTCCACCTTGTTGATGGTCAGCGCAGGCACATTCCCTTCTGGCCCGGGTTCGATCGCTTCGATAGATGCGTTAGATTTTTGACCTACGCCCGCTGGTACGCTAATGGGGTGGGTGGTGCGAAAGCGCACATTCTGCCCAAAGGTTGTCCGCACAATGGTGCCCTCGGGGATGTGGATCTCGCGTGAAGTGCGGTTGATGAATGTGGCGACGCCAGTGGCTTTGCCCACCGGTGCTTCGTCATGTCCTGTGGTGGGGGTGGCGCCATAGCCTTCGACTCGAGCCTGAACAACGCGGGCGGGTATCAGTTTGTTGAGATAATCGGGCTCATCGATGCCTGTGCGGGCGGTAATTTCCACCGAGCTGATGATTTGTGTGCGGGCCGGGACCAGGGTAATGGTGGCCTGAGGTAGCAAATAGATGGATAGTCCGACGATAGCCAGCGCAATGACGCCGATGAAGAGGGAGGTTATCAGGCCGGGTAACCAGGGGCGCTCCTTTCTGGCGCGAGCATCTCCCCATAACACCGCACCATCAGGGCGGGTGATGAGGGTGGGCGGTTTTAACGTCAGTCCTGCATCTCTGGGGGGCGGCGTGACCGTGGAGCGCATCTTGTGGGGAGGCGGCAGGGGAGGCTCTGGTTTGGGCCAGCGCCAACGTTTCCTTGCCTCCGCTTCCGATTTATGGGTGGGAATCCGGGCCAGTTTGGCAAAATAGCGGATGTCGTCATCCTCTGTCACCAGGCCCAACTGTATCCCGCCCCGGTCCGCATCCTTGCGTAACGCCCTGAGACGCGCCTCATTGGCGAAGTTGTCCGCGTCATCTGGCAGGATGAAGAGGAGCCGGTCGCCGGCGTGGGCGCGCAAAATCGCATTCCGGGCCTGAGCCACGGTCGCGGGGGCGGAAAGTGAGATGATGTTGATTTCTGGTGGTGCTGAGGACATGATCCAATGTTTACCTGGCTAACTGCTTCTCGACCATGCCAGGAGCCGCCTGCAGTGCGTCCTGCAGGCGGGAACCATCTTTGCCACCTGCCTGAGCCATGTTGGGGCGGCCGCCGCCGCCACCGCCGATGATGGGGGCCAACGATTTGACGATGTCACCCGCATGGACGCCTCGTTTCACGACATCGGGCGTGGCCGCAGCGATAAGCATCGGTTTGCCGCTCAAGATGGCTCCCAAAATGACGACGCCAGAACCCAGCTTGTTCCGCAAATCATCGGCTAGACGCCGCATTTCGTCCACGCTGGCAGCCTCCACCTGCTGAGCGAGCACGTTCACGCCTTGCACTTGCTGCGCTGCTTGGCTCATCTCACCCGCCTGCTGCGAAAGCATCTGTTGGCGCAACTTGTGCAGCGTTCGGTTCAGCTGGGCCACTTGCTCTTTCAAATCATTGACCTTTTGCACCACATTCTCCACCGGCGTATTCAGCGCCTGCGCGACTTTGTCAAGCAAATCCAGTCGTTCTTCGATGTAACGTACAGCTTCTCGTCCTGTTAGCGCCTCGATGCGGCGCACGCCGCGACCTGTCGAGCCCTCGCTGACGATGATGAATGGCCCGATTTCAGAAGTTCGATGTACGTGAGTGCCGCCGCACAACTCGTAGCTGCGGAACCGGTCATCTCCAAATGAGACAGTGCGCACGACATCGCCATATTTTTCGCCAAAAAGCGCCATAGCGCCCTGGGCGATGGCTTCATCTTTGGACTTGTGTTGAATTTTCACAGGATAATCGGCCAGAATCGCTGCATTGACCGTATTGGTGATCTGCTTCAGCTCTTCATCGCTAAGGGCTTTGTCATAAGTGAAATCGAAGCGCAACCGGTCGGGCGCAACCAGCGAGCCGGCCTGGTGTACGTCGTCGCGCAGATGCAGACGCAGGGCCCGGTGCAGTAGGTGTGTGGCGGTGTGGTTGCGCATGATATCCCAACGTCGTTCTTCATCCACTTGGGCGATGACATCATCCCCCACATGCAGCTCGCCCGATTCAATGGTGGCGTCGTGCACGATCATACTACTCACTGGGCGGCGCACATCGGTGACCTGGGCCCTTCCGGCGGGACCTTCGATGATGCCGGTATCACTGACCTGGCCACCCGCTTCCACATAAAAAGGCGTCTCAGCCAACACAATCTCCACATGATCGCCCGCATGGGCCACATTCACCACTTCGCCCTCCTTGATGATGGCTGCGATGTGGGTGGGGCGAGACAGGGTTTCGTAAGGATCGTAGAATACGCCCGATTCAGGAAGCAGCCCTTTGTCCGCCAAATTCAGCAGCAGCGCCGCGTAAAAATCTGCGCCCAGTGCATATTGCGCCTGGCTGATTTTGCCCTGGCTAATTTCGCGATGTCGTTGATCCGCCTCCTGGTAACCTGCTTCATCCACCTCATAACCTCGCTCGTTGCAGATGTCTCGAGTGACTTCGAAAGGCAATCCGTAGGTGGATTTGAGCTTGAAGGCGATGTGACCAGGCAGCATTTTTCTGCCCTGCGTGTCCAACCTGGCCAGGGCCTCATCCAAAATCTCGAGCGCCCGATCTAGCGTGCGAATGAATTGCTCCTCCTCCAGGGTGACCGTGTGGCGGATAATCTTCTGCCGCTCGATGAGCTCAGGATAAACCCCTCCCATCTTGTCGACCACGGCGTCGGTGACCTCGGCCATGAAGGGATGCGTGAATCCGATCTTCCGCCCGAATCGGTGAGCGCGACGGATGACCATCCGCAACACATAGCCTCGGCCACTCGGGCTGGGCCGTACGCCATCGGCAATAAGGAACGCGGCAGCGCGAACGTGGTCGGCAATTACGCGATAGCTGATAAGGTGTTGTTGGCGTTGCGTCTCGCTATGTCCGGTCATGGCCTGCACCTTGTCCATGATCGGCAAAAAGAGATCGTTATCATAGTTGACAGGCGTATGTTGCACCACGCTGACAATGCGTTCCAGGCCCATACCTGTATCTACGCCTGGTTTTGGCAGAGGAGTGCGCGTGCCCTCCGCATCCTGGTTGTACTGCATGAACACCAGATTCCACACCTCTAGCCAGCGGTCGCAACCATTGTCCAGCTCCACCGAGCAATTGGGATCGCCACACGTGCAGGCTTCGGGCCCCCAATCGTAGTGGATTTCGCTGGTGGGCCCACAGGGGCCGACATCACCCATCGACCAGAAATTGGTGGCGTCGCCCATACGATACACGCGCTCCGGCGCAATGCCCAATTCCTTGGTCCAGATGTCGTAGGCGTCATCGTCCGAAGTATGCACGGTATAATAGAGGCGGTCGGGCGAGAGTCCCACCACCTGGGTTAGAAATTCGTAGGCATAGTGGATGGCGCCTTGTTTGAAATAATCGCCAAAGCTGAAGTTGCCCAGCATTTCGAAAAAGGTGTGATGTCGGGGCGAAGGGCCTACATTTTCGAGATCGTTGTGCTTGCCCGAGACGCGCATGCATTTCTGGCAAGTGGTGGCCCGCTTATACGGGCGCTGCTCTAGCCCCAGAAACACATCCTTGAACTGCACCATGCCAGCATTGGTGAGCAGTAAGGTGGGGTCGTTGTGGGGAACCAAGGATGAGCTGGGGACGCGTTGATGTCCGTTTTTCTCGAAATAGGACAAAAAAGCTTCTCGGATTTCTTCGCTGGATTTCGGACGCATGGTGGTTGAATGAGATTGAATGTTGGGGTGGTAAATGATGCAATCAACGTATAATTGTAATCGAAGATGAGGCAAACGAAAAACGCCAAACGCCATCTCTTGCGCATCTATGCCTTACCAGAGATAACGTTTGACGCTGGGATGAAATGGGTCGCGCCTCGAAAAAATTGGATTAACTCTGATCAAACAATATCCACACTTCGCCCTGACCATCAGGAACGCAAAACTCGAAGTTGTGGCTATCTCGCTCGCCATTGCCATCCAGAACCCAACCCACATAGCAGCCTTCGAGCCGTCGGTCTGGGATGTCACCAGTGCCAACGCTGTATTCATAATTGTAGGGGCCGTTGGGACCCTGGCGCATGTCGCCAGACCAACTGCGGACGCTATCGGGAATAGGCAATTTGGCGCCATTCTTTTCCAACCATACAAAATAGCTACCCTGTGGCTCGTCACCGCGGCCGCCGTGTACGAAACCAAAAGTGAGTTTGAGACCATAGCCGTTGGGTGCAAAGGCGGGCCCACTGCGGATGTGCCACTTGCAGCCATCTCCGCCAATACTGGCGCAAGGGTCTGGCGGTGGCGGGGGGGGCGTGTTGGTGGCGGTCGGCGCTGGCGCCCGGGTAGGGGCGGGAGGTGGCGTGGGGATATTTTGCGCCACCTTCACTCCATCGGCGTTTTCTACCCGCACCAGGGTATTGTAAACCCACGCTGTCTTACCGTTATAGTCGATCTGCCACCAATCGCCCGCTTTGTTCTTGCCCAGGATGGGAAATTCTTGGCCTTTCTTGACCACCCCCATTTTGGGGTGGGTGGTGCCTGGCCCTTTACGTAGATTGGCCTGGGGCGCGGTGATGATGACTTTCGCCGAGACCGGTTTGGGCGTTGGCGTGGCCGCCGGGGGCGGCGTGGGGATGTTTTCTGCCACGGCGATGTCTTCAGCATGCTCGACCTGAACTTGTTTTCCCGAAAGCCAACCCGTTTGACCGTTATAATCGATCTGCCACCACGTGCCATCAGAATTTTTGCCCGTGATGACAAAGGCTTCCCCCTTCTTGGCCGTGTCCAGCCGCGGATGCGTATCAGCCGGGCCAGCGTAAATGCCTGTTTCATCCTCTGTGATGATCGCCCTGGCGCTGGGCGCTGGGGTTGGCGTAGAGGTAGGCTGCACTGGCGCGGGCGTCGGGGTGTCTACAGGCTTGGGGGTGGCTGTCACATCGATATTCACCAACTGCACAGAAGTTGCTGTCGGTGTCCAGGTGGGTTGGGGGACGATAACCGTCTCCTCGGCGGCGTTGTCGCCACCACATGCCGCCAACATTGTGGCCAATGTCAGGATGAGGAGAAGGGTAAGGATTGAGTTTGCAGTATTGGTTCTCATGGATAGGTCGGTTTGAGTGGTGGAAAATTGCGTTAGGATGCTGGCGTTGCGTTTCACTCGAAATGCAAGTATAGCAGATTGCAGAGCATCCTGCATAGATTTGGATCAATGGTCGTGGTTATGTTTAGACTGATGTTTTCCTTCCAGCTCGTTGCCATGGTGCGATCTCGATTCATTTGACGATAGACGATGGACGACGAAAATCGCGGTTTAGGGGAGCGAATCGTCCGTCGTCCCTGGCCCATCTTTCCTGTTCACTCGGCCATCATACCATTGAAATCAGTAGCCCTGACATTGAAACGCACGACCATTGTTGGATTTGACGTTGCCCGCCTAATCCATTTCTTCCTTCCACAACGTGAGCGCAAGGGAGCGCCAAGAGCGCGGCCAATAAAAAACAGGAGTTTCGGCGACTTTTCTTTCCCGGAACCTGGCAACCTGACACAAATCTCATGTTCATGCTTCCTGCCGATTGAAATCAGGGCTGAGGGCCTGCGGCCGTCTGACGACCTGCGTCGACAGCGTTTTGGATGCCAAATGGCGATACAAATCGGGCGAAAAAGCCTCCCCACAGGGGGACGAGCGCACAGGCCATTTCTTTCCAAATCTCCTCCCCTCGCCTGTCTCGGAGCGGGGAAGGAAATAAAGGAGGGGCACAGCCCCAGAACCGAATTCATTCGGTCAGTGACAGCAAACAAAGCCAATTTCAGTCGATCACGATTTGCCATGATGCGCAGAGCCGGATCCGTGATCCGGCGGTGATTCGAGCGTCAAACCCGCCGGATTGCGAATCCGGCTGGACACATACTCTCGCAATCGAGATCTACTGAATTTGTGTCAGGTAATTGGTCCGGAAACCTGTCTAACTTCTTTGTGGTGAGAGAGTGCTGCCAATGAAGTCTAATGTCTGAAATGTCTCATGCCCGTGAAGACCATGGCCAGGCCCAGTCGATCG
>CAZYSY010000245.1:0-13506 GCA_964650295.1 uncultured Caldilineales bacterium
CGATCTGCCCGAGGACATCCGTCAGGAGCTGAACTTCGTGCTGGTGGAGGGCATCGAGCAGGTGCTGGCTGCGGCCCTGCGCCCCGCGGGCGAGCCCGGGCCTGAGCCCGAAAAAGTGCTGGAAGGCCCCGCCGCGCCCGAACCTTCCCTCAACTAAAACATCAGGTGAGTCGCGCTTCGGAAGTGCGACTCACCTCCCTTCCCTGCAACAAAAAGCCCCCGACAGCGTGATGCCATCGGGGGCTTTTGTATGACGTCATTTCGAAGGAGCGAAGCGGCTGAAAAATCTCCAAATGGTCAGGATATAGGAGAATTTGACAAAATCAGACCTTTGTCATATCATATTCAATATGAGATATGTGCTTGACACAAATGTTTTGGTCGCTGGCCTGCGCAGTCGCATTGGAGCCTCACGAATGTTATTGCAACGGCTTTATGACGGCCGCTATCAGGCATTGGTCAGTGTTGCCATGATGCTCGAATATGAGGCGGTCCTTACAAGGCCAGAGAATCTCAAAGCCTTTCACCTGGAAACCAATGATATCGAGCGATTTCTGGACAGCATGTCTTATCTCATCATTCCTGTCAAGACATCCTATTTTTGGCGACCACAATTACGGGATCCAGCTGATGAGCATATCCTTGAAGCTGCCGTAAATGGACATGCCGATGCCATTGTCACTTTCAATGTCCGTCATTTCAAAATAGCCCCGGTCCGCTTCGGCATTGATGTCATCCGACCGGGCGAAGCAGTACGGAGATTAACGCCATGACCCGATCAAACAACTACGCCCTACGATTGCAATCCTCACTCATGAAAGAATTGAAGCAAGTCGCCCAAGAGGAAGGCACCAGCATCAACCAGTTCATCAATATTGCCGTCGCCGAGAAGCTGGCCGTGTTGCGTACCGAAACCTATTTCAAAGAACGTATGAACCGTGCTCAGCGGGAAGATTTCATTGCCATTCTTGAAAAAGCTGGTGAGGACATCCCCATTGAGGGCGACGAATTACCAGAAGATATCAACGGTGAATGAACTTCAAAACTTCAATGACAAAGCCCCCGGTAACAATATGAGTTATCGGGGGCTTGTGTTTATTCCACCTCAGGAAGTTCTAAATTATCGATTCTTCCGGGGCACAGTCCAGCGGAAGGTGAGGAAAAGGAGAATGGTCATCACCCAGGCCGAGGTCATACACCACATACAGATGGCGCCGATGACGAAAGGCTCCAGGAAAGTCAAGTAGGTGCTGAAGGCCGTGCCGAAGAAGATGACGAAAGGCAGCATCCACGCGGTTTTTTCGATCTTATCCTCAGGCCCAAAGCGCTGCCAGGCCCACAGCCCCAGGATCACGATGTAACCGATGAGTCCGGCCACGCCCACGGGCAGAATGCCGAACAGCACTGCGTAATCACTCTGCTGCACCACATTGCAATCGCCCACCGGGCCGCACACCGCCCGCGCGCCTGTGGTCTCCACAAAAGCCAGGTAGAAGGCCACGCCCATGCCGATGATGCTGAGGATGGGGATGGCCCAGTTGATCCAGCCGGGCCCGGGCGTGAGGGTGAGCCCACTTCTGGCCCAATAGACGACGGCCCACACCAGCATCCCCACCATGAAAACGAGAGTGACGAGGGCGATGGCGCTGCCCACCGGATCGAGCGCCAGGCGTTCGCCCACGCTCATCTCAGCCACGGATTTCACATCCACCGGATTCAGGCTGGCGCCCTCGTTGCCAGTGGAGGGAGTAGCCTGGGGCGTCGCTCCAGCCTGGGGTGTCTGAACCTTTTCCTCGGCTTGCTTGATGACGCGATCCAGACCCGGGATGTCTGGCCAATCAATGCCGCCCGCGGCCAATCCCTGCTCGATGATGCCAGGGAATTGCTCAGGAATCTGTTTATCGCCCACCAACAAAGTGTTTCCCACCACCAACGCGGGCACCCCGCGCTTGTCTTCAGGAATCGGCACAGCATCCGCCGCCGAAAGATAAAGCTCACGTCCTCCCTCTGTGGTCACATCAATCAACAGAATCTGCAACTGTTCTCCATATTTCTGAACCAGTGGCGGCAGATCCTGCTGGAGTACTTTATGACAATGCGGGCAGGTGGGAGAATAGAACAACACAGCCCGCACAACAGGCCCGTTCTGAGCAATGGCCGACCAAGGAAGCACTACTCCCAGAAACAGGAGCGCTATGGACAATGAAAAGAAAACTCGACGCATGGAGAACTCCTTGTTCAGGAAATAGCAACCAGATGGAGTATTTTCAAGACACTTACCGGTCCTATTTTAGCAAAAATCCCTTCAACCGCATATGACTTTCATCAATTATTGCTGTAAAACCATGAAGTTCTAATGAAAAATTCATATTCTCGCGAAGCGCCTCCATATCTTACACCGTGGTCCCAGCCCCGGACGCCTGGGCTGGCGTTCGTGTTTTCGAAGAAAGAAATGCCCTGCTGGAGGACGCTCCCTCTTCTCGCCCCGCAATTGTGTGATATGATGATCTTGGCTAGAATAAGCTCGAATCGCAACATGAACTCGATGGAGCGCAATCCGTTATGGGTTACGGATCCATCGCTCTTGGTGGCGCAGATGGCCGCCTGATGCACCCTTTTATGCCAGGTAAACGCCTCGTCTCCGCTTTTGATATCATCGGCCCAATCATGGTCGGCCCTTCCAGTTCTCACACGGCGGGCGCAGTGCGACTGGGGCGCTTGGGCCGCGCCATCCTCGGAGTCCAACCCCAACGCGCAATCCTGGGCCTGCACGGCTCTTTCGCCCGCACAGGACGTGGACACGGCACCGATCGGGCGCTGGTCGCGGGCTTGCTGGAGATGTCCACCGATGATCCACGGATTCGCGAAAGTCTGGAGCTGGCGCAACATGTCGGCCTGGATGTGAGCTTCCGCACCGTAGACCTGGGCGATGATGCGCATCCCAACTCTGTGGAAATGCTCTTAAGCGCTGGTGCACAGCAAATTCAGGTGGTCGGAGCCTCGGTGGGTGGGGGGATGGTGGAAATTCAGGCCATCGATGGTTATGCCATCAATTTCACAGGCGAACACGAGGCGCTGCTGGTGGCCGCCGAAGATCGCCCCGGAACCATCCATACGATTACGGGATTATTCTTGCATTATCATCTCAACATTGCCTTTTCGCGCGTCGAGCGCCGACATCGCGGGGGTGAAGCGATTCAGATTTTCGAAGCCGATGATCCCATTCCCGATGATCTGGTGGATTCTTTGGAAGATTTTTACTGGGTGCGTTGGGCGCGTCACATTCCCCGTCTAACCGACTGAACAACACGCTGTGGAACTGTACTCATGTTCGATTCTCTGGATAAAATAATTGCCCTGGCTCAGGCGCAGGGCCAACCGCTGCATGAAATCGTCATCGCCCGCGAGGTGCAACAAAGTGGTCGCGACCGTCAAACTGTGTGGAACCTGATGTACAAACGACTGCTGGTGATGCGTCGGAGCACAGAAGAAGGAATCGCCCGACCGGTAAAATCCCTCAGCGGCATCAGCGGCGGCAGCGCCTGGCAACTCTGGCAATATCTGCAAACCGATTACGAGCCCATCACCGGCCCAATTCTCAGCCGCGCCATCGTCCGGGCCATGGCTGTCAACGAAGTGAATGCAGGCATGGGGTGTATCGTGGCTACGCCCACGGCAGGATCTGCAGGCATTCTTCCTGGCGTGTTACTAACATTGCAAGAAGCCTACAGCTTCAGCGATGAGCAACTGGTGGAAGCGCTGTTCACGGCCAGTGGCGTAGGCGCGGTCATCGCCCGGCGGGCCAGCATCTCGGGCGCGGCAGGCGGATGCCAGGCCGAGACAGGCAGCGCCGCAGCCATGGCGGCCGCAGCGGCGGTGGAGCTGCTGGGAGGCTCGCCCCACCAGTCGGGCCAGGCCGTGGCCATCACCCTGAAAAACATGCTGGGATTGGTGTGTGATCCGGTGGCGGGGTTGGTGGAAGTGCCTTGCGTCAAGCGGAATGCTGCGGGTGCGGCTCAATGCTTCATCGCCGTGGATATGGCCCTGGCGGGCATCGAGAGTGTGATTCCTCCCGATGAGGTCATTGACGCCATGGCCCGTATCGGACGCTCTATGGACCCTCGCTTCAAAGAGACCGCAGAGGGCGGATTGGCTACGACCCCGACCGGGCTGCGTCTGGCGCAAATGGTCTGGCAAGGCAAACCTCCAGAGGAGTTCTAACCCCATAATATGCTAAAATCGCTGTGTATCTCCCATATTCACACCATGCAATTGCTTATGATCGTCAAACTTTACGCCAATTTGCGCCCGCTGGTGGGCAATCAGACCAGCGTCGAACTGGAAACCGGCCCCGGCGACACCATCCGCGACATGCTGGATGAGTTGATGGCCAAATGGCCTGCGCTCAAGGATGAACTGCTGGTGGACGGCGAGTTTTCTCCCCGCATCCACGTCTTCCTCAACGGCCGCGAGGTGCGCTACATGGATGGCCTGGATATGGTCATCCCCGAAGGGGCGGATCTCCGCATCTTCCCGCCGGTGGGCGGCGGCGTATGATCCCGTGGCAGATCGACCATCGGGAAGATGGTGCGCCCTATGTGCACATCGAACTGCGCAGCATGCCCCTGTGGCTGGCCGAGAGCTATCTGGTGAAACTGGGCGGGGAGGTTATCGAACCGAAGCGGCTGGTGCAGGGCGATGGCTGGGAGGCGCGGCTCACGCCCGGTACGCCTGTTGAGCTGGGCTCTCTGCGCATCGGGCGGCACTATCTTGACATCACGGGCGAGGATGAGATTGTGCTGGAAGAGCTGATGAGTCAGCTGGGTTGGATGCTGATGCGCGGGGGCGGGTGAGGAGAAAATTCAAAATTAAAAAGGCAAAATGCAAAAAGGGACGGGTTGTCCGATTTTTGACGTTGCGGGATGCTATTCGCCGGTCTGACTGAAATTCGGCTATCAGATGACGTTGATGACGCCGTATTGGGTGGCGGCGATGACGTCCCAGTATTCGCGATAGAACTGGATGGCGTCGGGCACACTGGCGAGGATATCGCCGGCAACAATGCCTTCCTCGCCCAGTTCATCTGCAGCCAGATCGCCCGCCAAACCGTGAATGAACGCGCCCATGCCCGCAGCGGTTTCGAAATCGAAGTGCAGCGCCGCGTACATGCCCGCGATGACGCCAGTGAGCACATCGCCGCTGCCCGCGGTGGCCATGCCCGCGTTGCCGCTAAGATTGAAATATGCCCGACCATCAGGGTGGGCGATGATGGTGTGCGGACCTTTGAGCACGATGGTGGCGTTCCACATCTGTGCGGCCCGAACTGCGATCTCCAGGCGATTGTGTTGCACCTCATGCACCGAAACGTCCAGCAGGCGGGCCATTTCTCCGGGATGTGGGGTGAGAATGGTAGGAGCGGATCGATCCTGCAGTCGTTTCGGCTCCCCGGCAATGGCGGTGAGGCCGTCGCCGTCGATGAGCAACGGTTTGCGCAGCTGCCGGGCCAGTTCTCGCACCAGCTCCTGCGTCTCAAGCTGTAACGACACGCCCGATCCCAGGCAGACCATCGCCATCTCTTCACTGTCGGCCAATAGATCATCCAGATTGCTCAGGGCCAGACTGCCCGCGGGCGTGGCCCGCCGCGGCATCAGCACGATCTCATTGCCTTTCGTAGCAATGAAGGGCGCCACCGGTGCGGGCGTGGCCAGATATGCCAGACCGCCGCCGGAGCGCAGAAAACCCATGGCCGCAAAGTAGGGCGCGCCCAAATAGTGGGAAGCGCCAGCCACAAACATTACCTTGCCTACCGAGCCCTTATGCGCATCTCCGCGGCGTTCGGGCATAGGTGGCAGCGGCGCCGTAGCGATATGCAGGTCATCGTTGTCATGGGTGAGTTGTGGTGGAAAAGAGATATGCGTGACCGTGAGATCGCCGCCATATTCATAGCCAGGATAGATGAGATTGCCCGGTTTGGGCAGCCCAAAGGTGATGGTAGCGTCCGCCTTTACGGCCACGCCCATCACCTGCCCCGTGTTGCCGTGAATGCCTGAGGGGATGTCGATGCTGAACACCAGAGCCGGACTATGATTGATCATCTCGATGATCGCTGCGTAGCGCCCGCCTACATCCCGGCTCAGACCTGTGCCGAACAGGGCGTCCACAATGGCGTCGGCATCGCCCAGAGCCGCTTCTAGCAACGGCAGCGCCTCCTCATCCGGCACTAACGTGATGGGAATACCGATCTTCTCCACCATCTCGTAAAAGGGACGCACGGTATCGTCGAATGTCTCAGGCCGGCCCAGGCAGAAAACCTGCACCCGGGCGCCCATGGAATACAACTTGCGAGCCACCACCAACCCATCGCCGCCATTGTGCCCACCACCACAGAGCACGACAACATCCAATCCCATCACATCGCCCAGCATCTCAGCAATGAGATAGTAGGCGGCTTCGCCTGCGTTTTCCATCAGTATTGGACCAGAAATGCCATATTTTTCGATGGCGGTTTTATCAAGATTGCGCATTTGTGCGACGGTTGCTATCTTCATGATGTCACCTCATCATCGAGTATGTCGAAGTTTGCATTGATGGCATTATCGCACAATTTCATATGCGTTTTCAAGATGCTCTCCAGCTTAGGGGAGTGTAGAAATGTTGGAGCAGTGTGCCGAAGGGAGCGCTGGCAGAGTAAACGCTGATGCTAAAGGCGCTTGCTCCCTCCCTTGCTTCCTCCCCCGCTCCGAGATGGGCGGGGAGAGGAGATGCGGAAGGGTGTTCAGATAGCGCCGACGGTCGCCCTCCGGAGCCCCGGACGGCAGAGGCATCCCCTGGCCGCGAACCTGAAGCGTCCTGACTTGAGTCGGCCAGACATGTGAAAAAGCGCTCCCATTTTGAAACGTCCCCATCCCCGACGTGAATTTGATTCCAGCAATGCCATCAAGTAAAATTAGTAGAGCACAATTTGCCATGATGCGCAGAGCCGGATCCGTGATCCGGCGGTGACTCGAGCGTCAAACCCGCCGGATTGCGAATTCGACTGGACACATACTCTCGCAATCGTGATCTACTGAAAATAACAAGACATTACCCAATGTATCACTTTTTATGGCGCATCAGCGGGCCTATCAAGCATCTTCCGCTGAACAAGCCGACGAACATGAACGAAAAGTGACCAATGTGGACGAAATCTGCATCTTTCTTCGTCCATTTTTGTCATGTCGGCCCTTCGTCTGTCTGTGGGACAGCAGAACAAAGCAGCAAAGCCTGCTTTTTCGAACAGAAAAGTTGCTCATCAGGTGACATTATCGAAAACATGGCAACCAAAACACCCACACAGAAGCCAAAGACCGCCCAAAAGAAAGAAGCTGAAGTTTCGAACCCTTTTCCTTCATGAACCTATCCCCTTTCTCAGATGAAACGACACTCCTAAGAATATCGAACGCCTGGATGTCTGACAACGCCCGCGCCCAAAAAGCAAAATCGCCAATCCCGGGCGGGAATTGGCGACTGCTTTAGGCGGTAGTCTTGGACAGTGTCTTCAGGCAGCTTGTGCAGATATGAATGCGGCGCATCTGACCATTGATGAGCACTTTGCGTTTCTGCACGTTAGCATTAAAGCGACGCTTGACATGGCGCTGCGAGAAGCTAACATGGTTGCCAAACTGAGGACCTCGTCCGCAAATTTCACATTTTGCCATGATTTTTCTCCAAAATAGTCTTATGGATTCATTTCTAAGCAGGACGAATGCGCCGGCTGGCAAAATGCCAGGTCATGCGCCAAATAAACGCCCCGGTTCGGGGCGTAACTAATAGATTAGCACAGGCACATCGATTTCGCAAGTTTCTTTTGTTGCCGATGTTGCCGAGCGCGAGCTTCTCACCGGAGTCCGTCCAATGATCACCCATCACACAGCGTTGGGAACCATCGAAATATCGCCCGAAGCGATCGCCACGCTGGCCGAACATGCCGTGTTGCAATCCTATGGCGTGGTGGGGCTGGCGGAGGCCGGCAGGTTCGAAGCTTGGCGACGGGGCTTGCTTCGTCTGGGGCAGGGTCATAAGGGCGTCATGGTGGCCGTGACCGATGATGGCATCATACTCGATCTGTATCTCATCATCGAATATGGCACGCGCATTGCCGAAGTTGCCCGCAGCGTTATCAACCGGGTGTCCTACCAGGTTGAAACCACGCTGGGATTACCGGTGTTGGCCGTCAATGTGCATGTGCAGGCCCTACGCGTAAGCGCCAGACAGGAGGATGAGGCGTAGCCAGTGGACGCATCGCAGAGGATCGTATCGAGAAATAGGTTGTCGGCAGAGGATATCCGGGGGCTCTTGCAAATGGCGCTCGAGGCGCTGCATCGACGCCGGGCCCATGTGGACGCCCTGAATGTGTTTCCGGTGCCTGACGGAGACACCGGCACCAACATGACCTTGACGATGCAATCGGCATGGAAGGAAGTACAGCGGATGGAGGAGGAGCACGCGGGGCGTATTTTGCGCGCATTTGCGATGGGCGCCATTCGCGGCGCTCGAGGCAACAGTGGCGTCATCCTTTCTCAGATTCTACGCGGCATGGCCGATGCTGTGGGGGAATTGCCAGCTCTCGAGGCCAACGATGTGGCCCGGGCGTTCCGCCAGGGGCAAAAGACCGCCTATAAGGGGGTTATGCAACCGGTCGAGGGAACAATCCTCACCATCATCAGCGCCATTGCCGGGGCCAGTGAACACGCGGTGGCGCTGCGCAACGACATCGCATTTCTATTCGAGACCAGTCTCGAGAAAGCGAAGGAGACTTTGGAGCAAACCCCCAACATGTTGCCAGTGCTCAAACATGCGGGCGTGGTGGATGCAGGGGGTCAGGGCTTGGTGTATCTCCTGGAAGGGATGACAGCCTATGTGCTGGGTGCAGACGTTGAAGCGCCAGGCGATGCGAGTATGATTCAAGGAGTTGCTTCCAGGCTGCAAGACTTGGGGGATGAGTGGGGATATGATATTCAATTCCTGATTTATCACGCCACCTCCACCGAGGAGGAGGTTCGTAAAGGGCTGATCGAGTTGGGCGGAGAAAGCATTGTGGTGGGGCGGATAGACAATATCATCAAAGTGCACGTCCACGGCGATGATCCGGGCCCATTTCTCTCTTTTGGCGTTTCACTGGGACGTTTGGATGACATTGTTGTGGAAAATATGACGCTGCAAACGCTACGTCGCCGCGGGGAGTGGACCGAAGATGGACCGATGGCAGCGCTCGAACAGCGGATGCCATCCAGCCACGAAATGACGGATGAGCATTGTGTCAATGTGATTGCAGTAACGCCAGGCGATGGTTTTGCGCGGGTGTTCCGCAGCCTGGGCGCCTGCGAGGTGGTCTCGGGGGGACAGACCATGAACCCATCCACACAGGATTTACTCCTGGCGCTGGAAAAAACGCCCGAAGCCGAGGTAATTTTGCTGCCCAACAACAAGAACATCGTCCTGGCAGCCCATCAGGCTGCGGAGCTTTCGCAAAAACAGGTGTATGTTGTAGAGACGATCACATTGCCCCAGGGCATTGCCGCGATGTTTGCGTTCAACCCGACACTGACAGCAGCCGAAAATGCTCGTCAGATGCAAGCCATGTCCGCACAGGTGCATACCATCGAGGTGACGACCGCCGTGCGCGATGCTACGATCCATGGCGTCGCTGTGAGCGAGCATAGCGCCATTGCCGTATTGAACGGCGAATTGTGTTGTGCGGGCGAGGATCCACAGGAGGTGACGCTACGAGCCATCTCCCTGTTGGAAGACCAAGAGGAAAGTGAAATCATCACCATTTATTACGGCCAACCCAGCACAGAACAGCAGGCCCGACAACTGGTTCAGCGCCTCAAAACGCGTTATCCCCACACTGAGATCGATCTACTATGGGGTGGACAACCCCATTACCATTACATCATATCAGTCGAATAACGTTGAGAGTGAGGATCACGCCGTTTTCACTGTTCGCGCCCATGACCGACGTGGGTTGCGGCTTTTCCGCTGAATAGAACGACCATTGGCGGATGGAACTGCCATGTTTGTGCAGGAACCACGATCCCGCGGCTTTGACCGCACCAGCCCTCCTGAAATCTGTATGCGCCAGGAGAAAATTGCGCACGGGACGTATCTGCTGTGTTAAGCATGGGAGCACTGCGTCTGCACTCTCTTTTGGGTGGGAAAAGTAGCCCATTGGGGAATATTTTCATCGATTTCCCGAAATTTCGTCCAAAAAACGCGTCAAATTAGTGTATAATGGGAGCAGCTATTCACGTCCATCTCATTCGCCACAAAGGACAGGAAGGCGCGAAGAACGAAAAATCTCCGTCACTCATCACTTTCGAGCCTTCGTGACAAAGGATGGGAGGTCATGACCTGAATAATACTAAATGGGAAACATACCCGACCTCAACTTCGCACTCATCTTCGAAATCCATTATGAATAACGTTCGCATCGTCACCGACAGCAGCGCCCATCTCACCCCCGAAGAGATCGAACAATATGCCATTACGATTGTACCGCTACGCGTGCGCATGGGGCGCAAGCTATTCAAAGAAATGACAGATCTTTCATATGAGGAGTATTTTCGCCGCCTGGAAACAGTCAAGAGTCTGCCAGAGACCGAACCGCCGCAATTGCAAGATATGATCGATCTCTACTACGAGCTGAGCCATGAAACCGACCATATTATCTCCATCCACACGTCGCGTAAGCTGAATCCAGTCGTGGATGTGGCCCGCGCCGCGGCCAGCACGTTGCGCACACACACTCGCATCACTGTCATCGATAGCGAAACTATCAGTCGCGGCCTGGGCATGATCGTTTTGCGGGCGGCGCAGCTGGCGCAAGAAGGGGCGGATAGTCAGACAATTGGCAGAGAAATCAGGGGCATGATTCCGGCCATCTTCCTGGCTTTTTTGACTAAAGACCTCAATTATCTGGAACGCGACGCCCGGCTGCGAAAATCTCAGGCATTTCTAGGAAACATGCTTGGCATTCGAGCCATGGTGGAAACGCGAGAAGGCGATTTGCTGGTCATGGATAAGGCTAGAGATGCGGTTGGGGCGGTTGAGAAACTGTACGAGTACATCAGCGAATTTGCTTATCTGGAAGAAATCGCATTGCTTCAGCACAACAATGTGCAGGAGTCTACAGCCTTGCTGGAACGCCTCAAAGACATGTTCCCAGACATCACCATCTTCACCGACGTCTACGACGCCACCCTGGCCTCGTTCATTGGCCCCAATGCGTTGGGCGTCATCGTGCGTGAAGCTTATTGACGATGGCTGTCGAAGCAATGCTGCTGGGCGTAGCCCAGGATGGGGGAGCGCCCCAACCGGGGTGTCATTGCGCCCATTGTGAGGCCATACGCGCTGGAGCGGCGCCGCGGCAACATGTGGTGAGTCTGGGACTCGTGGATTGGGCCACCCGGCAAAGCTGGCTCATCGACGCCACGCCCGATTTTCCAGCCCAATATGATGAGCTCACCACACACGCGCCCATGGCTGGCATCTTGCTCACCCATGCGCACATGGGACATTATCCAGGTTTGCTCTATCTGGGCGCCGAGGCCATGAATGCGCAAGGCATGCCGGTGTATGCCACTCCCCGCATGCTCGCCTTTTTGCGAGCCCACGCGCCCTGGTCGGACCTGATTATTGATGATCATCTTCGCCCCATCGAAATGCAACCAGGCTGCGAGCATGCGCTTACTCCCGATCTAAATATCACTCCAATTTCTGTTCCCCATCGAGATGAATATAGCGACACCGTGGCTTGGTTGGTGCACGGGGCTGCACGCACGCTGTTTTACTGTCCGGACATCGATCATTGGAACGCATTTACGCCAGACCTAAAATCCTGGTTGGCCGATGTCGATATTGCCCTGGTGGACGGTTCATTCTTTAGCCCCCACGAGCTTCCAGACCGTGACATCGCTCAAATCCCGCACCCCCTGGTGCAAGACACCGCGCGCCTCCTGACAGGCGTCGACACCGAGGTGGTCTTCGTTCACCTGAATCACACAAATCCGTTATGGCGCCTGGGCTCTGAACGGGCGTGGCTGCAGGCCCGGGGATTCCGGGTGGGCGTTTTTGGGGAACGCTGGCGGTTGGATTGAGTGATTATTGCATCCGCACAACCACTTTCGCCTCACTCCACAACTCCTCCAGGCGATAGAAGTCACGCAGCTCGGACGAAAATATGTGCACAATCACCTCGCCATAATCCAGCAGTTGCCACCCCGAACGGCTTTCCCCTTCAATAAACAGCGGTTTCACGCGCTGCTCTCTGAGTGTTTCCACCACGGTATCCACCAGCGCTTTGCTTTGGCGATCCGATGTCGCGGTGGCAATGATAAAATAATCGGCAAAAGGAGCCAGGCCAGTGATATCCAACATCAGGATATCTTCCGCCTGCTTGTCATCAAGAATATCAACAATGTTGTGGGAAAGTTCTAACGCGTTCAGGGATGTCACCTCCATGTCAGGTGATAGCAGGAATGAAAATAGGTGTTATGGGCAATGTTATTGGTCATCAAGTAGTTGATGATATGAATTTAGATAAACCTTGGAGACGATTCCAACTCATCAGATGAAAATAGACAAAAAGACGAAGGTGGACGAAGTGAACTAACGTCTATGTTCGTCAATCTTCGCCCATGTTCATCAAAATGTGCAGCACTTTTCTGAAGTTTCAAATGTGCATCACTTAAGGATATGATAGCACAGGGTGGTGGAAACAAAAAAGCCACTCCCGAGGAGTAGCTTTTTTGTGAGCCGAAGCTCTTACAGACCGCCTTGGCGATTGCGACGCCGCTGGGCCTGACGGGCTTTGCGGATCGCTTTCTGCTTTTGCAGACGGCGCAATTCACTGGGAGGCGTAAACCAACGCTTACGACGCACTTCTGGGAGGATGCGCGCTTTCATCACTTCTTTGCGGAAGCGCCTCAGCAATGAATCTTGCGATTCGCCAGGGTTAAGCTTTACGGTCATGCAGTTCTCACCACCTTTGGGGATAGAATGATTTGTTCGAGGGAACTCAAACAGAATAAAAATCTTACCTACAAAGTAAAATTCTGTCAAATTCAGTAGATCACGATTGCGAGAGTATGTGTCCAGCCGGATTGATGAATCCGGCTCCGGAGCGGAGCTCCCCAGGGCGGATTCGCAATCCGCCCGGCAAAAAAGCGCCCCAAAATTGAACTGCATCCGCCTGCGCGGAGGGCGTCTCAAAATGGAATCGCTCTTTCGCGTTCCTGGCCCACTCTTAATCATTAAATTTTATTGGAAATGACGCTTCACCACAAAGACACGGAGTGCATGGAGAAAGTTGATAGGTCCACGAAAGGAAAGCCTCCCGTGCCCGATTTTTCTTCTCCGTGGCCTCTGTGTTTCCGTAGTAAGTTTTTTTGCTGTCAGAAAGGCGGTCGTCGTCTTATCTTCGATAAGGCCTGTTGACAAAATAAGCGGAGCAATGAAACGTGGTTT
>CAZYSY010000246.1:0-2887 GCA_964650295.1 uncultured Caldilineales bacterium
ACCAGGACAATGGTCGGGAATGGCATCGATTTCTCAAGCGCGTCATCTCCCTGCGCTCCGACGGCAGCGCCGCACTGGATCTGTGCCATGTCGCGGCCGGGCGCCTCGACGGCTATTGGGAGCTGGACCTGGAGCCGTGGGACATGGCCGCGGGCGCACTCATCGTCACCGAAGCGGGCGGCGAAGTAACCCGGGTGGATGGCGGGCCATTCAGCCCCTACACTCGCAGCGTGCTGGCCAGCAACGGGCGCATCCATAGAGAGATGCTGGCTGTGATGTCAGCCTCCGCGACGAATGCGGTAGAAGAAAAATCCGCCCACAGCCATCCCCATCAGCAAAACAGCAATGGTGGATGAAAAGAATGCCTTCAGGCGGGCCGATGACAGATTCTGCAACGCATAGGTGTAGGTCACTTGCATATCAGTAACCGTGGCTGCGCTGGGCGTCGGCGAAGCGCACCCCTCGGATTTGAAATTTCCAGACCAGCCAAAATCACCAAACATGGCGTTGGTAACAGGACCAACCGACCTGGTAATATCAGCGGGGCCAATGGAAGGCGTCATCAAATCTTCAGCAGTGCCATTGAAAGTATTGGAATCCAGGTGGGAATAGCTTGATCCATCTTGCCAAGTATTGGGGATATAAAGCGGAACAGGGCCATGATAGGCGTTTACAGCTTGATCGCCATAGAAAAAGACGCCCGCTGCACCATTATTACTTGCTCCCCCCTTGTTGGTAAGAACATCCCCCATTTTCACACTGTCTTCAGGGAACTCATTTTGATTGAGCAAATAACGTCCGCCCGGATTCTTAGAGCCCGTAAAGCATGTATACACCCAAGGGTAATTATATGTGTCATCCCGTACTCCTCCTTGGCCGGTCGCGGCATTATAGCTGGCGCCTCCAGTAAATCCCAGACCATGCCCCAACTCGTGCACTGCCACAGATTCGAAATCATATTCGCCATTATAGCCATCGCCATCTGTGCTAGCGTCGTCGGTGTTCCAATCATCACGGCACGTCATCTTGCCAGAAATATCAAAAGAGCCGGGCATCAAGTCGGCGCCGTTGAATTTATCGGCAATGGCGGCCGGGAACCACACATTATTAACCGGTGCAGTGGACCAGTTAGCCGTTCCAGATGGCCCCATATACCCCAACGTGGAACCGCCAATGTTTTCTAACGTAGCCTCGACTCTGATCTCTACAGGAGACGTGAGTTGAGCTTCCCATGTAGAAACTGCGGCCTCGAATGCCTCACGCAAAGTACGAGTATCTCCAGGCGGAATATCATCCCAACTATCCACACTGGTGGGACAACCACCGATGTTACCCACTTTGTAAGTCACGGTGATGGTCGCGGCAGTGGTTGATTCATTGCGTGGTGGACGAGGGAAATAACTGGGATGAGGTGATGGTGGAGCCGTTACGATCTTGACCATGGGCCCCTGGATCACAGGAGGCGGACCACCTTGTGCAGCTGCTGTTCCGCCCCCAAGAAGCGTCAAGAGGAACGCCAAGGCAATTCGAATCATCCAAGAATGCGAGGCAATTCTTTTCATTCCAAAACTCCTTTTGGTATCAGGGAGCATAACAAACTAACTCCCAAGGGAATGAAAACACATCAGACGTGCGACATTTTTTGTCCAAAAGTGGGCGTTGATGCTCGTATCCTCCGTTCCACAAACACACGTAGGGACGATAGGACAAAAAGGGACGAAGAAAGGTGCTGATTTCGTCCCCCCTGGTCTATTTTCGTCCACGTTCGTCGACTTGTTTAGCGAAGATTGCTTGATAAGCCCATTGATGCGCCATAAAAAGTTACACGGTAGGTAAAATATAACTTTGCGATGGTTGAAAATAAAGCAATTTCAGTAGATCACGATTTGCCATGATGCGCAGAGCCGGATACGTGTTCCGGCGGTGATTCGAGCGTCAAACCCGCCGGATTGCGAATCCGGCTGGACACATACTCTCGCAATCGTGATCGACTGAATTTATCATACCAAGGAATCGATGAAATGGCAAAAGCACCTCTAACCGGGGGGACGTTTCAAAATGGGGGCGCTTTTCGCGTTCATGGCCGACTCAAGTCGGGCGCTTCAGGCCTGCAGAATCCGAGTTCAGTCGTCCAGTGTATCATTAGACAACTTGCCCCGGGATTGAAACGACTTCCTAATCGGGATGATTGTTAATAAAAGAGGGCGATGTAGATCGATCGGGCCTGAAATCTGGCGATACAACAACCAGGAAAGCTGTCAGCGACCCACTGGGAAGCTTTGACTGCTATGAATCTCCTACGTCCTGATGTTATTATTTTTCCATGAAGCGATAAAGGAGGGGGTGATTCGAAGCCAGAATAAATTCCCGCTCTCTCTCGCTTTCCCGCCTCTAGGCGATATCTTCTACAGGGAGAAGCCGCACTGAAGGAGAACGCGATTGAAGCACCGTTCAAAGATCTGTTGTTTCTGCTAATTGATCAGAATGATGCAGACAAGGATTTCATTGCACCGGAGTGTTGACGATTTCAACAATCATGAAACAGATGACTTATTCACGCCGCGAATTCCTGACCATCGCCTGGACCATGTTGACGGCCGCGGCGGTTGGGGTCGTGGGCGGCATCGGCCTGTGGCACGCATCGCCGCCCGTAGATGAGGCGGGGCAGGCGCTCATCGAGCTGGACGCGCCCCCGCCGCCCGATAATCCCGTCGAGATCCCCGCGGGCAAGTTCGCCTGGGTGCGCCAGGGCCAGGGCGTGGCCGCCATCTCCGAGGTATGCCCGCACATGGGTTGCGTACTGGCCTGGCAGGAGCAGGAGGGGCGGTTTCAGTGTCCCTGCCACGGCTCGACCTTCGATGCGGCGGGACGGGTAATGCACGGGCCC
>CAZYSY010000247.1:0-2846 GCA_964650295.1 uncultured Caldilineales bacterium
CCACCGCCACAGGCCCACTGTTGTACGTTTGCACCGTTGTCCTGGCGGGCGCCCTCCACATCCAGGCATTTACCGCTGTGCTTGGCAATAATCTCATAGGTCTGGCCACTACTGCCGCCACCTCCGCCCGACGACTTCTTCCAGCGGAATTGCGCCACGGCGCCGCCGCCATGTTCGTAGTATTCGATGCGAACGGTGTGATCCCCGCGGTTCACATGCAGGGTTCTGCGATACTCAGTCGGGGCTTGATCCCGCCAGGCGTCGATGATGCGGTGATTGTCCAACCAGACGCGGATGCCGTCGTCGGCCCGGGCGATGAAGGTGTAGTTGCCATCGTCGAAGTGTGCGCGTCCGGTCCATCGGGCTGAGAAGTTGTCATTGGGAATGCCATGTCCAGGACTTCCATCTCTCCAATCGTGATGGATAGGCCAGCCTTCGCAAACGGCATGGGTGGGTGAGCCGCTCAGAGAGGAATTGTTGAAGTATTCGGCAGCGTATTTGCCCGGGCAGTTTGGCGCACCGCCCCCCGAGATGCGTTCCCACCACAGCTTGGCCGTGGCGCCGCCGCCATTCTCGTAGTATTCCACCTTGACCGTGTGATCCCCATTGCTGAGATTGATCTCCCCCTGATGCCAGGTGGGCGCTTGATCGTGCCAGGCGTCGATGACGCGATGACCATCCACCCACACCCGGATGCCGTCATCTGAGAGGGTTTTGAAGCGATAGCGCCCCGCGTCGAAGTGCAGGTGTCGCGTCCAGCGGGCGGAGAAGTGGTCGGCGGGAATGTAGGCGCCGGGACTGCCGCCTTTCCAATCAAAGCGGATAGCGCCATCGTTGCGGCAGAGACGGGGAGCGCCGCTGAGATGTTGGTTGTCCCAGTATTCTCCTTTCCAGGCGGTGATGGTGGGGCAGCCATTTGATGCCTGCCTACACGCTCGGAATGTCAAATCATTTGTATCTGGATCTCCTCCCAACCTTTGATAAAATGTTCGAACATTGCGATACCAGTTGTCGCAATTTTTGCAGTAGCAATGACCTCCACAATTATACACAAAAGAGGAAATGGAGGTCTGTCCTCTTTCCAGATAATAGAGATGAACACCATTAGTCACTTTGCTGATAGCATCTTCCCATGAACTATACGGAGAGTCGCACCACGCTCGGTAGAACCAATTGAAGGGATTGTATGGAGTGCAAATGTGATTGCCGAATGTCGTTTCAGCTCCGGTGATAGCAACCATGAATCTTGGATCCACATTTCTTTGTCTGCCAGCCTGGATGAATTTGTCAGCGATGTTGGGATCTTCTTCCAACATCCGTGAATTGTAAGACTGGAGCAAACTCTTAATAGACGCCGCATTACATTTGGATGACGCACCACCTCCTACCTGAAAATCGATATTTTTTATCGATGTCCGGTTTTGGTAAGAGACAGTAATACGATAACTGTAGTTACCCAGGCAGACGTTGGCGGGGATCGACGCGGGCAACCACCAAGTCCATGAGTCTGTGTTTAGATTGCCCTGCCATTCGGTGATGTTTCCGCAAGGGCCTTGCACTAGCCAGTGGAAGCGGGCATTGACTTTGCCTCCCGTAGAACGCAAAGTGACGTAGTAACGCACCCGGTCTCCAGGTTGGAATTGGTTTTGTCTGGGCGCACCGTTACGATCAAGCGTAACCCAGGCATCGGTGATGGTGACACTGGCGTTTGTGGCATCCGGTTGGGCCTCATCAGGTGTCGTATTGCCAGGAGCGGGCGTTACGACTTGTGGTTCGCCCACAGGCCCGTCCTGGGCGAACACGGCGCCCGCCAAGACCAACTGGGTTAGCAACATCAAGATGAGGATGAGAAACAGATGTTTGCGTTTCATTCTAGCCTCCAGGATAAGGGCAGGTGAAGCAAATCATAACTACCAATGACTAACGAGTAAACAGGTACAGCAATCCGAGAATCGCTGCCGCATCATCAATCTGTCCTACGACTGGAATGGGATCTGGTAGAGGGTCTATAGGAGAAATGATGAGTAGGATGAGAAAAATCACGATAATAATGGTCCAGAAATTATTATCATCATCCATGTTCATTGCCTCCTTGCCGCCTACATGAATTGCGAAATGGTGGATCATTTTCTCACGCGCAAACTCCCCCGAACTTCTCCGTCGTAGACTTTGCGCCCGTCCACATAGACCGTCCCGCTGCCCGACGATACATTCCACGAAACTCGTCCGCGGCTGTCGGTGCGGCCTGTTGAATGCGTCCAGCTACGCCAACTGATCTGCACATCTGCTCCAGACACTGGGCGGCCTCGACTGTCGACGACTTCAATGGTAATCATGGCATCTCCTCCTGAATAAAAAGTTTTGAAGGGCAGGGAATTGGACGCCGGGGCTCTCGCCCTCCCCGGCGTCCGGGCCCCTGTGTACTCGTCCCGACCTCTCGCCAAGATCGGGCCAAGTTACATGCAGCGCAATGGCTGCTCTTTCACTCATAAAGACGCCCTCCCCACTCTGAATCTGACACTTTTCCTCGCCAAATTGGATTTTTCCCCACAATTTTCTTTCTGGAGGATGAGGCGACCCCACCTCATCCTCCAGATACCCTCATTGTCGAATCAATGGCAGAAAGAGAGAAGGCTGCATGCGACCAGCCAGAGCCAGATAACCTTCTTCCCAGGGGATGGCAAATCCCGAACCGTCGGTCAGGAACTGAATGCCATCAAGTGCCTTCCAGGAGGTGGCATTGTTGCGACTGCTCAGCACTGCCAGAAGGCGTGCGGTCTCAGACCACCCCAACGAAGGATCAGGGCGGAGCAGCAGCCGGGCGCGAGGAGCGTCCACGCCTTGGG
>CAZYSY010000248.1:0-4608 GCA_964650295.1 uncultured Caldilineales bacterium
CTCACCGGCGGCGGAGATGTTCATCCTCGCTTTTTCGGACAGGAGATAGCGGGAACTCAGATGGATTCGGTCAATGAGGCGTTGGATGAGCTGGAATTGACCATCGCCCGACGGGCTGCGGCCGCGGGCAAGCCTCTTTTGGGCATCTGCCGCGGCATCCAGGTCATCAACATCGCCCTGGGCGGGGGGTTGATTCAACACATCGAGGGGCACGCCCAGGTGGCCAATACTTTCGACGGCCCCCCCACGCAGCATGTCGTGCACATCGAGCCCGACAGTCTGTTGGCCCGCACACTGGCCAACGGCTCAGCCGCGTTGGTTAATACCTACCATCATCAGGCTGTGCCCGAGGACGATCTGGCGCCGGGGCTGCGGGTGACGGCTCGGGCTGAAGATGGCGTGGTCGAGGCGCTGGAGCTGGCAGGGCATCCCTTTTATCTGGGCGTACAATGGCATCCCGAGCGCCTGTACGAGCTGGGCGCCGAACAGCGCAATCTGTTTCGGGCGTTGATTGCGGCGGCTGCGGAGAGGAGAACGAAAGCGTAACGCCCTGGCCTGTTTTCTCATCTAATCGGGGCTGGAACGCTCGAGCGGACAATCTGGCGCGGGCAACCACACCCCGTGCAGGCGTGCGACGCGATGGCCTTGCGTTTTACACCTGTTGTAGAATCGGCCCGCACGCTCCCAAGACTTTTTACCAACGTTAGTTACTACTAAGGTAGCCCGGCTAGAAACCACGAAGACACGAAGCCACAAAGGCACGAAGAAAAGAAAAAGCTTTGAAATTCTTGGTGTTCTTAGTGTCTTAGTGCCTTTGTGGTGATTGAAATCGGGTACGTTAGTAGTTACCAACGTTATCAAAATCGTCACCAACAGAACTATGCAACTTTTCACCTCTACCGACACCTGCACAACCGAAGAATCATCTCTCGTCAAGAAGATTGATTTCATCCGCACCGCGGATTTCGATTATCATCTGCCGCCCGAACGCATCGCTCAGACCCCCATCGAGCCGCGAGATCACGCCCGCATGATGGTGCTGGACCGCGCTGCGGGAACCATCGAACACAAGCACGTTTATGATATCGTCGATTATCTGCGCCCGGGCGACCTGTTGGTGCTGAACGACACCCGAGTCATTCCGGCGCGGCTGCTGGGCCGCAAGGAGACGGGCGGCCAGGCCGAGGTCTTTCTACTGCGTCCGCTGGAGGATGGACGATGGGAAGCGCTGGTGCGGGGCAAGAACCTGACGCCGGGCAAACGGGTCATCATCAAAGGTCAACGCGGACACCAGGCCATCGCCACCATCGAGGCGGATATGGGCGGGCCCAAACGCGTCGTCAGCTTCGATCAGGATTTGGACGACATCCTGGACGAGCTCGGACACCTCCCGCTGCCTCCCTACATCCATGAAGCGCTGGCAGACCCGGAGCGCTATCAGACCATTTACGGTTATAAAGAGGGGGCGGTGGCCGCGCCCACCGCGGGCCTGCACTTTACGGGTGATTTGCTTATGGAGCTGCGCAGTCGCGGCGTGCAGTTTGCGTATGTGACATTGCATGTGGGCCTGGGCACTTTCCAGCCGGTGAAGGAGGAGAATGCGCTGGAGCATGAGATGCACAGCGAGTGGATGGAGATGACCAACACCACGGCCCGGCTCATCAACGATACGCGACTGGCGGGCGGGCGCATCGTGGCGGTGGGAACTACCAGCGTGCGAGTGCTGGAAACCGCGGCCAAAATCCCCCTGGGATTGAAACCCAATGAACCCGCGCCCCCAAATCTGGTCTGCGGCTGGAAGACGGTGGGCGCGTGGACGGGCGAGACCGATCTATTCATTTATCCCGGCCACCATTTTCGGGCCACCGACGTCATGCTCACCAACTTCCATCTGCCCAAATCTACGTTGCTGATGTTGGCGTCGGCCTTTGCGGGCCGCGAGCGCATCCTCCGGGCCTATGAGGAAGCTATCGAGCAAGGCTACCGATTTTATTCCTTCGGCGACGCCATGCTGCTCTTGTAATGATCATTGCAGGAGTAGGACGCCAATGCTGTAAACAATGAGCATCTGGCCCGTGCCATACGTAAGCCAGACGATATCATGGTGCAGTGGCCAATGTAAATCGTTGAACAGCGCACCGGCAAGAATGAGATCACTCATCAGGAAGAGAATTGCGCCCAGGGCCAGGGGCATAACGATGGAGTGTTGTAGCGCGAGTCCGCAGGCCAGGCCAGCGGTGGTTGCCAGTAGCAGGGCGTAAGGCAATGCAGCCCAATGCAGTATGGTGGGGCGTGCCTGTCCCCGCATCACCAGACTATGCCACCCCGCAGCCGCCGCCAGCCAAAAAAGCACCAGTGCGCTCCACATCGAACCTGGGAGGCGTAGCGGTAATTGGCGGAGCAAAAAAAGAATGCCGGTGATGTAACACACATGGCCGAGCGCAAATGCGCTGATACCGCCCATCATGGATTGAGTTCGGCTGCCAAGAAGTAGGTCTGCGAGAAACAAATCCCCCATGAATCCAAACGTTACGCCTGTCGCAATCATCCCGGCGTAAAAATGCATTGCATCCCCGGCGGAAAGCGCCCACCAGCTCCATCCGGCCAGCATCAACAGAAAAGATGAGGCGATGCGGGCGGGTCGGGCGATGCGCCGATTATTTCGGGTTGGACCGAGGAGAAAGCCGCCAAACAAAAACAGCATCCACAGCGCCAAAAGGAGCAGCAACCAAAGTAGCAGAGGAGAGGTGAAAGGATGGAGCATGGGAGGAGGCGACGCCGAACCGGGCCACAATGACTCAATCTAACAAGGGGCGTTCACCCAAAACATCAAAATTGCTCAGTGATGGGAATGGCCCGGTAATGGTAATTTTTATGTCCACCTCCTGCCCCGGAGGCGTAGCGTAAGGAAGGCGTTTTCGTGCTGTTTTGACAAAGATCAAATTTCCATGCTCGTCATAGATCGGCGCAGCAACAAAAATATATTTCTGCACGCGTTTACCGCGATTACGCAAGGTGGCTCGAATAATGATATCTCCCTGGCTCGTGACATCTGCTGTCCCCCCCTCGTAACCCCAGGAAGGATAGGGAGCTTTACCGGTATCCTTTGAATCGATAAGTTGAATTTTCACTTCCGCCACCTTTTTCAGATCGGTGGTTTCAGGAGGCAATGCCAGATAGAGATAGGTCGTCCGCCCCTTCCCTAAAATTTTCTGCAACATCCTCCAGGACTCGGCCGCCAGAAAATGGCCATCCTGATCATATAGTTTGACCGATGCGGTGAGCCTGGTAATGTGACGCGTCCTGAAGTTGCGGATGGGCGCAGAAACCTGTAATACGCCATGTCGATCAAGATAGAACATAGGAACGCCTACCTCGATGCCAGCCAAGGGGTCTTGCTTTTGCGTTTCTTCATCGGGCGGGGCGTCGCCACGGGTTTGGATGGAGTTGAGCAACAAGTCATAATCGGGCGCAAAGAACTCCCAATCGTGAGGAGGAACGCTGAAGCTCGTGGTTATCAGAAGGTTGCGATCACTATAGACGCGTAGTTCTGTCCGATAAATGCCATCTTCTTCTGACGGCACATCGAAACGAACGAGACGAGCGTGAGGATTGTCGCTCATTCTTTTCAACTCCAGGTATCCCTCCGCCGAAGGCGTATCCCCCAACATTCCGGCCAATGCGTCGTCCATTTCTTTGGGGGTGGGATAGTGATCCAACTCCTCGACGCTAACGCCAAACTGCGCCAATCCTTGCATATCTTGCAAAATAACGCCGTCGTAATCTTCAAAACCAATACCCCAATAAAGCGGTACGGTAATCGTGAAGAGTCCTCCGGGATGCACATAGGCTTTGCCCATAATCGCGTCAGGATCGGGGCGAAGCGCCTGATAGCTCTGAAAAGACATCGGCCAAAGCGGCCCAATGTCATACCACTTATCTTCAGGCGCCATCAAGCTAAGCCCCAACAACACATTGTTTTCCACCCATGTTTCAGTCAGCAAATGCATGGGCGGCAACCCCGCAAAGAAGCTGCCGATGGCTTCAAGCCGCAAATGACCATCATCCCCCACTTTATTTTCGATGATCTGTAAGTTGTTCGGGTCGTTGAGGCGGGCGCTCGAAAGCGCGCGTTGCGCTTCTTCCTCCAAAAAAGTTTGAGGATCGGCGCCTGGTGGCAAGGGATAGTAGAATGCCGTCAGACTGACATAAGGGTCTTGATCGTCCTGAAAACGAACGCCGCCGCCCACTTCAAAGGCCTGCCAATGTTGAGGAATCTGCACGGTGAACAAATCGTTTGCCGATTTATATTCCTCGAGGGGCGTTTTGAGTATGGCCGGAATAGGCGTGGGGGTGGCCGTAGGCTCTGCTGTTGGCGTGCGCGTGGCCGTGGGCGTAGTAGTGGGAGACGCAGATGTTACATGTTGAGCCAAAGGCAAAGCACCCAGGCTGCATCCTGCCGCCAACAGCATCAAGACAATAAAGGGAAGGAGAAGGGCCGGAGATATTTTCTGCATAGAAGTTCTCGGGTGGATAAAAAGGCTAAGCCAGATGAAAGGAATTATAGCCCGCTCGCCCAACATAAACAAACTAGCAGATATCCAGGGG
>CAZYSY010000249.1:0-6288 GCA_964650295.1 uncultured Caldilineales bacterium
ATGCCGTGCGCTAACTTCTTCGCATCGCCACACTTTGAGCCAGACCGATGAAAAGCATCAGAGAAAGCATGGCGTTGCCGCCATAGCTCACAAAGGGCAAAGGCAGGCCTGTCACAGGCACCAGGCCCATGTTCATCCCCACCACCACCAGGGTCTGAAAGAGGATGATGGCGGTGAGCCCCGTGACCAAAAGGCGACCGAATGTATCGCTCGAACGATCGGCAATGCGCCACAGACGCCAGATGACCAAGAACAGCAGGATGAGGAGTATGCTGGCGCCCACAAAGCCCAGCTCTTCGGCAATGACCGAGAAAATAAAATCGGTGTGACGCACCCGCAAAAAGTGGAGCTGACTTTGCGTGCCCTGGCCATAGCCTTTGCCCAGCAGCCCCCCCGAGCCTACGCCCACCAACGCCTGTTTGACGTTGAAATAAGCGTCGGGATTGGCGGTGGGGTCGATGAAGATGAGCAGGCGCGTGCGTTGATGGTCTTCGAGCATAGACCAGGCCAGCGGCGCGCTCAGGATTGCTATAATAACACCACCAACGATATAGCGAAAATGCAGGCCCGCCACAAAGAAAATCGCGGCAGTTTCCACCGCCAGCACAATCGCCGTGCCCAGGTCGGGCTGCAATGCTACAAGGGCAAAAATAGGAATGGCAATGAGGATGCCCGTGACGACTACCTGTATATCGCCAATATGCTCCTTATTGGAGGCCAGATAACTCCCCAGAGCCAGGGCCAGAGCGACTTTGGCCAGTTCGGAAGGTTGGATGGGAAAAAGACCGAAAAAATCGAGCCAACTTTGGGCGCCAAAGATGCTTTTGCCCAAAGCGCCCACCAGGGCCAGGAGAACCAGCACGATGATGTAAAAAGGAATGGTCAACGTCCGCAAAAGATGATAATCGAATGCGGCTGTGGCAAACATAAGGATCAGGCCCACCCCCACATAAAACGCCTGTCGCTTAGGAAAATCCACCAAATCAGGATCTCCCTGCACAGCACTGTTGATCATGATGATGCCAAAAATCGACAAGAGTATGATGGTCAACAAGAGCAACCAATCGAATTGTCGCCAGTTCTGCCGGCTCATGGAGCAATGGCCTCCAGCTGATCCAGTAGAGAGCGACTGCCAGCAGATTGATCACGCGCTTTGATGTCGAAATAGCCGCGTAAAATCTCGCGAGCAATGGGCGCAGCGATCAACGACCCCTCACCGCCATTGTAGACGAATACGGTCACAACAATTTCAGGATTCTCATAGGGAGCGTAAGCGGTAAACCAGGCGTGCGAAGGGAGATTGCCCGCCAAATCGCGCCCGATCTTTGGATCGAAAAATTCAGCAGTGCCTGTTTTGCCTGCCACCTCCACATCGGACAGCGCCACATCTTTGGCCGTGCCATATTCCCAATTCACCACCATCCACATGCCCTCTCGCACGATATCGAAATTTTTGGTGTCCACAGGGATTTCGCGTCGGACAATGGGACGATTGAATTTGACCAATCGGTTTTCCGAATCTGTACTGGCCACCACAACTTGAGGTTGATAAAGGAGGCCATCGTTCGCGACAGCCGCGGTCATCATCGTCACTTGCAAAGGCGTGGCCAACACATCCCCCTGGCCAATGGCCATGTTGTAGGTGTCGCCTGTCACCCAACGCTCGCCCTTGGCAATGCGCTTCCATTTTGGGTCTGGAACCAGTCCGGGATTTTCACCCGGGAGATCGATGCCGCTCCGTTCGCCAAACCCGAAGAGTTGGGCGTAATCGGCCAACGTTTGCACCCCCAATCCCTCGAACTCGGTGGGCGGAAAACCACCGCCGACTTTGTAGAAGAAAATATCGCAGGATTCTGCGATGGCATAGGTGACGTTGATGTCACCATGCTCACCACCATGTTTGTGGATCCAGCATACGAAGGGCTGGGCCAAATCGGGATTATCGGGGAAGTTGCGGTTGGGCAGATAGATGATGCCGGGCGCGTTGAGGATGGTCTTGCGGGTGATGACCTTTTCTTGCAATCCAGCGGCCGCGGTCACCAGTTTGAAGGTGGAGCCGGGCGGGTAAATGCCGCTGATGGCGTGATCCAGCAGAGGATGGCCGGGGGCTTCGGAGATGGCCTTGTATTCATCCTCGGTAATGCCATCTGCAAAAATGTTGTTGTCATAGGTGGGCAAACTCACAATCCCCAACACATAGCCGGTACGGGGATCGACGGCCACCGCTGCAGCGCTACTGGAGCGTTTGGGATCAACGCCCGCCACCAGCGCATCGAACATGAGTCTTTGCAGTTCCAGGTCCAGACTCAGGATGAGGTTATGTCCTGGCACCGGCTGTGTGGGTTCACCGACAACGTTCATCTCTTTGCCCTTGACATCCACCTCGATGGCCTTTACGCCTGGCTTGCCATGCAATTCATCTTCGTATTGATATTCGAGATCGCTCCATCCCACCCAGGCGTCTGGCGCGTAGCCCTTTTCGGCGTACTCTTTTTCTTGTTCTTCGGGTATTGGGCCCATGTAGCCCACCACGTGGGAGGTATAAAGGCCGGAGGGATATTCGCGGCGGCTGATAAGCTGCATTTGCACGCCAGGCAGCCGGTATGCTTCTTCCTGCACCTGCATAGCCACCTCACGCGGTAAATGGCGAGCCACGATGACAGGTAAAAATGCGCTGCCCAACTCACGCTTTTTGATCAACGTATCGATTTCCTCCACCGTCAACATGCTGGGAGTGGGGGGCTGACTCACATCAAGAATGAGTTGATTTTCGATGGTTTCGGGCGTCGAGCGCTGCTCTGGGATGGGAGTGGGATACGCCGCCAACTTTTCTTGAATGAGATCGTAAAGCGCCTGGTAGATGGTCATTCGCTTCTGCTGTGAGATTTCGTAGTCGGGATCATCGGGCAAATCCGCGGGGATGATGGTGATGGCATAGGATGCGGTATTCCGGGCCAGAATGCGACCATCCCGATCGTAAATAACCCCACGCGGCGCTTTTTCTCGCACAATACGCACCCGATTGACCACCGCTTCTGTCTGAAATCCCACGCCCTGCAAGAATTGAAGACGCGCCAATTGGCCAACGAGGATCAAAAAGATCGTCATCGTAATGATGCGCAGAGCCCACAAGCGAGAGCTTGAAGTAGGGCGATCGTGTGTCATTATAGATGCGTCTCGCGATGTTCGCTAAAGATGACAATAGGAAGATAGATTGCGGTGGCGGCAATAGCGTTCAGGAAGGCGGTGGGAATCAACGCCCGCAAGATGAGATCGTTCCAGGGCAGCTCCCACCCCAACAACGTTAGTTCCACCATGGTGATAAGGCCGGCCATAAAAGAACCAACGAAAATCACGACCACGGGCCAGCCCAGACGAGCGCCAAAAATCGTTTTGCTGCTCCAGTGCGTCAGTAAGATCACACTGAGCAAAGGAATCACTGAAACGCCCAAAGGCATGCCCGCCAAGGCGTCGATGAGCGGGGCCACCAGGACAGCGGCCAGCAACGCCATCTCGAAACTGCCATATAATGTAAGCAAAACCAATGAGATGGTGATGATGTCGAGGTGTCCGCCAGCCAATGTCAGTTGGTTGAGCACCGATGCCTGGAAGGCCACCAACAATAACGCCAGTGGAAGAAGGAGGATCAGGTAAAGCACGATCGGAGTGGTGGTTAAGGTGAAGTTGGGGTTATTGTGGGCTGAGGCCGCGGGGTTGGCTCTTGATAATAGGTGGCGGCGTCGGGGGGAAAGTTGGTAATCACCAGCACCAGCTCCATCCGGTTGAAATCAACGGTGGGTTGGATGATCGCCGATTGAAACATCAGATCATCATTTTTTATAATTTCGACGATCTGTCCCACCACCAACCCCTTGGGAAAATGCCCGCCCAGACCCGATGTAATAATAATCTCGCCCACTGAGATCTCTACATCGGGAGGGATGAGCTCCATGATCGGCAGCTCGCCCACCCGCCCGCTCATCATGCCTGGCGCCCGCGAGGCCTGGGTCATTACATTCACCGAACTGCGCGGGTCGGTGATCAGCATGATGTCGCTGGTGTGCGGATACGCGTGAAAAATGCGACCGACCAACCCACGTTCGGTGACGACAGGCATCCCCTCAGCAATGCCGTGCTGCTCGCCTAGATCGATCTGAATGGGGTGTGTGAAGGGGCTGGCGCTATCCCCAAGAACGCGAGCGATAATTTGGCCGCCACGATAATCGAATGAAGGATTTGTTTGAGCAAACTCCAACAAGGTGCGCAATTGTTCGTTTTCGGTTTCCACCTCAGCAAGACGCAAGTTCTCGACAGTCAACCTGTTGACCAAATCTTCCAATTCGGCGTTGCGTTGACGCAACTCTCCCACCTCTTGCACGGCGCTCACGCCCATGCCGACAATGCGTTTCGTTTCAGCAAAAAAAACTGATGGCGGTTTGAGAGCTGTGTGGATGAAATCGTTGACCGGCCCTAAATAACCTGTCAGGTCCAGGGCAATGATCATAATCGCCCCCAAGATCACGATGGGGAGGATAAGGGGGCGTAAATGAAAGCGCTGCATGATTTAAATTGAATGTTCATCACGTTCGCCCAGGAGCAGGAACATCAGGCGGACACAACAACCGGAATTACATGACAGGCCCACGCCACTGGGTGTCGGAAAGGACCTTTTGCAACACAGGGAGATCTTCCAACACGATCTGGGCGCCGCGCGCCACGCAACTCATGGGATCTTCTGCCACATAAACCTTCATCCTGGTCTCATCTGCCAGGCGCTCTGGCAATCCCTTGAGCAAAGCACCGCCGCCAGCTAGGACAACGCCATCTTCCATCAAGTCGGCAATTAATTCGGGCGGCGTCTCGTCCAGTGCGCTGCGTACCGCGTCGATGATGATGCTCACCGAATTGCCTAAAGCCTCACGGATTTCAACAGAGCTAATCAAGACTTCTTCCGGAAGCCCTGTGATGAGGTTCCGCCCGCGCAATGGAAAGAGTTGCTCCTCTTCCAGGGGGTAAGCTGATCCGATGGCGATTTTGGCCTGCTCCGCCATGCGCTCGCCGATCACCAGATTATACTTCTGACGGGCGTAGTTGATGATGTCCTCATCCATTTCATCCCCGGCCACCCGCACCGAACGTGAAACCACAATTCCGCCCAGGGCGGCGACGATCACCTCGGTGGTCCCACCACCGATGTCGACAACCATGCTTCCGCGTGAGCTGGTGACGTCCAGCCCAGCGCCAATGGCCGCGGCCATGGGCTCTTCGATGAGAAACACCTCACGCGCGCCTGCATTGAGCGCTGCATCATAAACCGCGCGCTTCTCCACCTCGGTCACGCCAGAAGGAAGTCCAACCACCACCCGCGGTCGGGGAATGAGCATGAATACCTTGTCATGCACTTTGGTGATAAAATACTCCAACATCTTCTCGGTGACATCGAAGTCAGAGATGACGCCATCCCGCAAAGGGCGGATGGCGACGATATTGGCGGGGGTGCGCCCCACCATTTCTTTGGCTTCCCGACCTATGGCCAGGACTTTTTGAGTTTTTTGTTCGATAGCAACCACAGAAGGTTCATTGATAACAAGCCCTTTGCCGCGGACAGCGACGAGGGTGTTTGCGGTGCCGAGGTCAATGCCAATATCAAGAGAAAAAAGGCCGAGCAGCCAATCAAGAGGGTTGATCACGCGGAAATCTCCTAAGCCATACAAAAATGATGCGCATGGTTCTACCACACACAGCAAAAGATTATAACATAGGATGTGTGGCACAAAGCAAAAGTGAAAACAGCCAAATTGATCCTCACCGATGGGGGGCAATTTGGGGGCGCTTTTATTTTTGGGCCGGGCGGATTCGTAATCCGCCCTGGGGAGCCTCGCTTCGGAGCCGGATTCGCAATCCCGCGGGTTTTGCAATGTCTGCCCCAATTTTGAAACACACCCGCCGATGGCAGCAATTCCAAATTTAGGGAAAATCGGCCAGAAAGCGTTTATCTGAGGCTTCCCCGCCTCCTTTTTGCCCCCTCCCCGGCCCTCCTCCGACACTCGCTATGCTCGCGTTCGAGGGAGGGAGCCCTTCATCTACAAAGTTTTTTTTTGCTCTCGCCGGGCTCCTCCCCCCGTGCGACGGCTGTCGTAACGGGGGGAGGCTGGGAGGGGGGCTTGGAGCAACGGCAAATTTGAAACTGCTGCACCGATGGGCCACGACTTTCTGAAACCCCATCCCTTTGTTATACTAAATGTGAATCGGAACTTTGCGTATGAGGCAATGCCCCGGTTTCTGTCA
>CAZYSY010000250.1:0-6030 GCA_964650295.1 uncultured Caldilineales bacterium
CGTCCCGCATCTCTTTGGGCAGCGGCCCGAGCTGAAAGCTGGCAGGCGCTGCTGGTGCTCCACATCCACATCGAAGTTGCCCACCATGACGATGCAGCCATCAGCGCGAATGCTCTCCCGCCCGCGGCTGAACTCGCCCGACTCCATGTAGCCCTTCATGATGTTGACGCCATCCTTCTTATCGAAAGAGACGCCGGAGATCTCGTCGAAACAGACGATATCGTATTGGCAGACCAGCCAGCGCTGGCCGGTACTCATGTTGACGAACATCTGGGCGACCGTGGTTTTTCCGCCGGAGATGAGGTGGGAGTAGGGGGAGATCTGCTGATACAGGTGGGATTTGCCCGTTCCCCGGGGGCCCAGCTCCACCATGTTGTAGTTGCGCTCCACAAAAAGCGCCATGCGCAGGAAAAGGATGTCCTGGGCTCTGGTCGAGAGTCGCTCGGGTTCAAAACCGATACCGCGCAGCAGGAAGTGCTTCCATTGCTCGACGGTGAACGCCTCACGCCCGCGGGCGAAGTCCGCCAGCACACCTCGTTTGGAGAGCTGGATGGGACGGAGGAAGGTGACGCCAAAGGGGCGGCCGTTCTTCTCCTGGGCGATGGCGGCGTCGTACTCCAACTGGATCTCGGCATAGAAGCCGCCGGTGAGCATGCGTTCGTTCTTCGCCACCATGCGGGCGTCGATGCGCACGTCTTTCAGTTGCAGGCTGGGCAGGGTGGCCAGATAGGAATCGGTGGCGGTGTCGAGGCGGGCGGTGATCAGATCGATGAGCTTGACCCGACCCCGCTCGCGGGCGCGGGATTTGAAGAGCTCCTCCTCGCCGGGACGCACGGTGCGCTCACGCATCTGGCGTTCCACGATGGCCAGCCCTTCGGCGATCTCGGCCTCGTCGGTGGTGGCGCAGTAGCGGCCGATGAGGAATTCGCCGACGTAGGTGGGGACAGGGTACTGCCCCCGGAATTTGAGGGCCAGGTCTTTGCGCACGATATAGCCATCGAAAACTTCGTCGGCCAGGATATCCAATTCGTCCAGTTTCATGGGTCAGTCACCTAGGGTCGTTACGGCCTGGGCCAGGATGGCTCCCGCGGGATCGAGGACGACCACCAGAACCTGTTCGCTTTCCATGTCTTCGTCTTCGACCAGCAAGGAGGCCTGGCCATCCTCTTCCACCGGCTTGGGTCTGTTCACCAGCGAAGTGGCGGAGTCCCCGGCCCTGGTGCGGATGTCCACCAGCAGGTCGGGACCGGTAGGACTGAAGCCGGCGACTTCCACCGTACAGCGCAGACGCTTCCAGGAGGCGTTCTTGATGGCGACGGTCTTGCCGGCAACGCCCTTCGGGCGGAAAACCGTGAGGATGGGGGTCACGCATTCCTGGGGGCTGAGGCCGCCATGCTCGTATTCCTTGCCCGCCTCATAACAGCGGATGCCGGGGGCGACGGCGATGCGCACGGCGTCGTCCCAATGCCAGGAGACCGTCTGCTGGTCGCTGTCGGAGCCCTTTTTTGAGAACGGCGCATCTGCCCTTGCGCAGGTGGGTGAGGTGGAGGGGCAGATCGGCTTTGGGCAGGCCGCCGGGGAGCATCAGCCAGCCGTGGTCGGTGACGATGAGCACCCGTCGCCAGCCGTGTTGCAGCAATGCCTGCACCCGCTCGGCCAATCTCTCCAGTTCGTGGCGCAGATGATGGGCGATTTTCCAGCCGTGTTCGTGGCCGTAGACGTCGATGGCCCCGAATTCCGTCCAGGCCCTGCCCGCGGGATCGCCCAGCTCGTCGTCCGCCAATATCTGATAACCGGCGCTGCTGAGCAGATTGCGCAGCGTCGCGGCGGTGACGTTGGCGCCGATCTCGCGCACGACCGGGATCAGGTCCTGTTTGCCGTTGCCCGCGATGCGGTCGGCCACGGGAGAGACGGCGGGTTTGGCGGTGGGGGTGACGGGGGGCAGGGCGGCCATGCGCCAGGTCATTTCCGTGTTCAGCCCCTGCTGATCGAGCAGTGTTTGCAGGCGTTTTCTGGCGTCGAAGCGGAGGGCGTCGCAGAAGATGACGCAGGTGCCGGGGTCGGGTTCAGGCAAGGGGTGGGGAGCAGTGGGTGCGGCCGGGATCAGCGCCATTGCTCGTTGGAAAGTCTGGACGGCATCTTGCTGCCAGGGACGGTACAGGGAGACGATGGCCGCTTTGACGGCGGCCACATCTTCCGCTTTTTCCACCGCCTGCAGCGCCTCCACCATGGCGGCGTCTGCCTGCCAGCCCCAGTCCACATAGCGCTTGACAATCGTTTCCACGCTGGTCCCGCTCAGGGCTTTTTGCGTTACCTGAGCCAGTTTGTACAGGTGCTGCAACGCCATTGCCAGCGGCGATTGATCCAGTCTGGCCCAGACCCACTGGCGGCGGCCCATCCTGCTCCAGATTCCTGCGCTTCTTCTCTCGCTCCACCTCGAACTGATCATTGGCTCCACTGAAAAAAGGTCTAAGGCTGGAATCGACTTGTCAAAACATATCGTTTTCAAGCCGAAAAACAGTTTGAACTCGGCACTTTTGACCAATTTTTTCAGCAGAATTAAGGTGGACCTACCTTTTTTCAGGAGAGCCATCATTGAGATGCTTGAGGGAAATCATCCCAAACACATACTCCTTATATTCGCGGGCATCCATATTCCAGCGTAGGATATCACAGGCTTCAAAGAGCAATCGTTCCCGGCGGGCAAGGGTCAATTTTTCGGATGGGGACATAGATAGAATCTCGGGCGGGTGGAAAGATGAGTGGGCAAAGAAAAATGAATTTTCTACTGAATCATGCGTCCAGTATGTTTTTTAGTGTGCTGATAGCCAGCCCACGTTGTAAGAGATCATGGTGGTACTGATTTTGATAATTCCGAAGACAATTATAGCAGCTCGTATCCAGACCGCATTCACAACGATTGACCCGAGCTAGTGCTGCCTTGAATGTCGGCCGTAGATTGTCATAGATCCGTTTGACGTGACCGGCGCCTCCGGGAACTTCATCAAAGAGAATGAATGCGGGCCTGCCTTCACCTGTATGATAATAGGTGCCATTGATGTCGTTTCGCTGGATATCCAGCGCTTCACTGGCCCCGTCAAGAATAGCGTAAAGGAAAGAAAGTTTTTCTTCCTCTGTGCGCATGATAATGCCCACAAGGTTAATTTCCAATATGTCCGTCATAAAACGATGGCCGAGATGACGCCAGGTGAAGGAGCCTTTGCATTCGCGACCAGTAATGGGGTTCTTATGTGTGCGGGGTGACTTTTCATTGAAAGCAATGGGTTCTGCAAATCCACAAGTCGTACAGATACGGAATCCACGCAGCATGCCGGTGTTGACAAGCGCCATCCAGCCAAATCGGGAGTAGCGTCTCCAGACTTGAATCGCGCCGAATTTTGAGTCAAGCGTCATTTCGGGCTTCGCTACTTCCTCCGCAAGGCCTTCTTTTTTTAAGATGTCAGGCAATTGATAATCGGCAAAGTGGATACGACTGGCGTAAATGCGTTGTGGCGGCTTATCTCCTGGCGTACGCGTGGTTTCACTGGCAATGAATCCCTGCTCTGGCACGATAAATATCGCTCGCTTGGAGTCTTTCTTTCTGGACAAAGGAGCGCCACAAAGTTGACAGTTTTGGCTCAACTTCCCTTCTCCTGCGGCAAAGTTGAATCGTTTACAGCTTGGGCAGATGGCATATTCATAGGGCGTCCACTCGCGTCTGGGTAACTTTCTCACGCCAACGCTTTTCCAAAGACGTTTGGCTGCTACAACCTCGCCACCGGGAGCAAATTCTGAGAGGGCGATGCGCAAATCCCGTTGTAGAGAAATTTGGGAAGCCTCTTTCATGGATAAATGCCGGGTGCTCAATTCCACAACATCCATGGGGAAACCATATTTAGGCAGGACATTGCGCGCTCCCAGGAACCCCAAAAGATGTCGTTTTCGGATGTTTTTCTCAACGCGATTGTAGTATTTCACCTGGTTCATTAACTTCTCAATCTGATCGATCTGACCAGACGCCAGTGCGGT
Organism: uncultured Caldilineales bacterium; assembly: GCA_964650295.1. GTDB lineage: Bacteria > Chloroflexota > Anaerolineae > J102 > J102 > M2005. The sequence goes on from CAZYSY010000250.1 coordinate 4,030, forward strand.
CTGCGAACTGGCCAAAGCCTCCTGAGACAACGTCCTGAATGTTTGCACTTCACCTTGCACTTCCTGGATTGCTCTATCCAAAATACCGGCTCCATCCTCATTGGTCAATTTCCCGACCCAGTTCCACCCCGGAAATTGTAATTCATGACGAATTTCGTCATGGGGAAGAATAATATCAAGCGTTTGCTGTAAAGATTCCGGACGCTGAATCAAGAATTCTTTCAAAAGTTTTGGCCCCGAAACGTTCTCTTCCGGTACAAAGAATTCCCCAACGGTCTTGTAACGGACATCTTTCTGTTCTTTCGCCCATCTAAAAAATGCAGAAAAAACAGCGGAATGGAGATGGCGACGAATGATTTTTTCATTAGAGAGGATCACGACAGGAGGGCGAATTTCACCTGCCACCATCTTCTCCGGTTGAGCAAAATAAGTGAGATCGTGTGATCGTCGCTGCGCATACGTGACTACAAATGCCGCTGAATCCGTACGACGCCCGGCCCGGCCCGCTCTCTGAACGTAGTTCGCTGTGGTTGGCGGCACGTTTCGCAGAAGCACTACCTGAAGGTCTCCGACATCCACCCCCAATTCGAATGTCGTTGAACAACTCAAGACGTTGACTACACCCCGGATAAAATCATTTTGGATTTCCGCTGCTTTTTGCGTCACCCACTGGGCCGTGTGTTCTTCAACTTTCATTGGTATCGGGCTGCCATGAAAATAAAATTTCCGATAGAAATTACTTTCGATTACCTCACGTTTATTTTCCAATGGGCGCAGTTGCCCCTCACAGCCGTAAACCGGACAAATGCCGCCGAAATTTACTGAAGTCACATTTTGGCAACGATCGCAAACATACCAATCTTTCAAATCTTTTTCATTCTGCGCAGGAAGAAGCTCCCACATGCGGTGATCAAGCCGAAAAACAATACCGTCTCTCCGTTTTTGTTCTTGTGCAAAATAGTCGGCCCAAGGACTTTGTTTGCTCGTCAAATAGTCCCATAGGTCGGTAAGCGTCCGGCGCGCAAAAACATCGGCGTCTTGCTCCGATAGTCCCTGGCGTCTCAGATATTTTTTCAATATTTCCAGTCTGCCATTGCTGTAATTGCCCACAGGCGTCCACCCATAAATCCCGAACTCCCGGTAATTTTTGGATTTTTGCTTTCGAATAAAGAATGGTTTTCTTCTGGGCGCGAAAGCCTGCTCTTTGACTAAATCCGCTTCTGGCATCAAATATGTGATTACACGATTCCGTCGCAGTGTATCAAGCAGAAGCTGGATCAAGGCATAAGCCTGTTCTTGGGATAAATTCCATGGCGCTTGCAAGAGACACGTTGGGGGCATGTCTACGTGCAGCGAGACGGGACGGATGCGCAATAGCCCCACCCCCTCCAGGCTAATACGTCGATCCAATGGAGCAAATTCAAGCATCAACCAAATTGCAGCGAGACGTCGCCGTTCATCAATACTTTGTTTTGCTGTAAAAAATCCGGCCTTTTCCGCCTCTGAAACAAGCCTTAAATGTAAATCCTCCAATCGAAGAGGGGAATCCGAATTTTGATAGGCCTTTTGCAAGGTGCGGATCACTAATTGGCGTCGGGCGTTGCGTTGATGAGATCGTTCCAGATATGATGCAAAGAAAGCAGCATTTTGGCGACTATCTGTAAAGTTCAGCATCTTGCGCCCTTCGCCAGGCCTCTCTTTCATTTCTATATCCCTGGCTGGAGGCACATCCTGATAAAGAGTGTCTGCGAGAATGCTGACAGGTGCGTCCTGGCCAGTTAGGAATCGAAAGACAATCCCGCCGCTCGAATGTGTTGAACAACGGACGCAGCGTCTCAGTGTTTTTTTCTTTTTGAGATCGATATGATGGATGGATACTAAAGGTGCAGAACAACTGCATGCTCTGATTTCGAATTCTGAGTAGATGGCTCCACACTCCGGGCATAGATTCATAAGCTCAAGATCTTCAGCTGATCTGATTTCATCATCTTCAGCATCAGA
>CAZYSY010000251.1:0-2595 GCA_964650295.1 uncultured Caldilineales bacterium
CTGCGTCGAGGACAATATCCAGTTTCATGTGGGTAATCCTGTGGATAACTTGTGGAATGTGTGGAAAACAGGGGGAAGAATGTGGAAATAAGTATACATCCACTCAGGCGCTGCCTGAAAAACCGATAGACGTCTCAGGGCTGAAACACTCCCGAACGAAGCTCGCCCTTTGAAAAATCGTTGCCGGCTGCTATACTTTCGGCTACAGCCTCCTCGCTTTTTGGCCGCTTTCTCGCTCAAGAAACACCATTTCTCTGTGGGTCTTTATGGCCCGCTGTGATGCCGCGTCGACAGAAATATCCTTTGGAGGCAACTCTTATGAATGCCAGATCTGCGCATTCTATGTTACGTATCGCCATTACGACTACAATACTGGTGATGATTGGCGCCCTTCTGGTCGTCCTTGGCAGCTGGATTACAACGATGCAGGTCGGAGCCCAGTCCAATACGCCAGTTCCGGAACAAGTTGAGCGTCCGAACGTTGCAGCGCCTGAATTCAGGCCGGGCATCTATGTCTTTTTCGATTGGGATAACATGGATCCCAATAGCGCCCCCATCACTGGCGGGCACATGTCTTACAACTGGAAGAGCATCGAGATCGCTCCGGGACAATACGATTGGAGCTCGCCTGATAGGTGGCTTGCCAAAGAAGCCTCATCCAACAAACCCGCCATCATCGGCTTTCTTTCGTATAATGCCCGTTGTTGTGGGGGGGATGAGACGCCACAGTTTCTCTACGAACAACATCCAGATATGCGGGTGATCTGCGATGATTCCTGGAGCATCCCCAAGTATTGGAGCGACGCTTATCTCTCGGAGCTGGAAAAGTTTATCACCGAAGCGGGAAGGCGTTATGATGGCGATCCTCGCATTTCTTTTGTGGAGATCGATGTGGGGATTTATGGCGAAACCAAGCCTGGCGATAATTTCCATCACGACTGCCTGGCCGATGCCGGGTTGACCAGCGATCTGTGGGTGGATACGGTGGAGCGCATTATCGACATTCATCGTCAGGCGTTCAGTCGCACGCCCCTGGTGTTGCAGTATGCGCCCGTCTTCGAAAGCATCAAAGAGCGTCGCGCTTTCACCGATTACGCCGCATCTCGAGGCGTGGGCCTGAAACATAATGGTCTGCAACCCGACACCGACGCCGCCAACATCAACAATCCTAACTATTCGCTGTATGGGGCGGGGCAGTATGATCCCACGTATAAATGGTGGCATGATGTCATCATTGGTTGGGAATCGTATGAATCGCAATACATGACCGGGCTCACCAACACCATGTGGGGCGTGTACAACGGTCTTGATAAACATGCCGATTACTTCGTTTTCTCGAAAGACCTGGTAGATAAACCTGATCGAGAAGATATTTTACGTTTTGCCTTGGATCACCTGGGTAAGACCATCGATAACAGCCCTTCCGCCTGGGTGGCTATGCGCGAGACCGAGTATTCATGGTATCCCCAATTCGGCAACTATGATTTCTTCATGGAGCAAAATGATGAAGTCCCTGGCGGGCGCACCGTGCCATTGTGGGGCGTCTCTTCTTATCCCGAGGGGCGTTACACGCGTCGCACCGATATCGCAACGAATAATCCCTACATGTATTTCGATATCGATGATGGGTATCTCTTCGACATCCATGAACGGGTGAGGCTGAATGTCACTTACTACGATTCAGGAACGGACAGCTTCGAGGTGCATTACGACGCCTGGAGTGATCCCAACAAACTGGCTGGCGTGGTGCAAAAAAACAATACCGGGCAATGGAAAACCGTCAGTTGGGAGCTTACCGACGCCCGCTTCGGCAATCGGCAGCCGGGCGGGGGTGATCATGCCGGTTCGGACCTCAACATCTACGCCCGCTCAGATGGCGATGAGACCATCCATCTGGTTCAGGTGGAGCGGTTGGAGCTTCAACCGCCTCCTGCGCCCACCGCCACCCCGATCTTCCATCCACATCCAACCCCCACCTGGACGCCCGAGCCCAGTGGCGTTCGTCATCGGGTCAGCTACCGGCAGGGCGTCAATGGTTACCATGGCGCTACCGACACGTTCGTCAATAGTTGGTCAGAAGACGTCAATTATGGCGACGCCGCCACTGTGCGCTCTCGGTCATCCAATGCGCAGCAAGCCCTGCTGAAATTCGATGGCATCCGTCTTCCCTCGGGCGTCAGTCTGGACAAGGCCATCTTGCAAGTCTACGCCCAGACTCGCAGTAACGACGCCAATTTTTATGTTCGCACCATGGAGATGAAGACGCCCTGGGATGAGAACGCCGCCACCTGGAATCAGGCCCGCTTCGGCGTTGGTTGGCAGGGGAGCCATTTTGGTCCCGATGATTACGTGATCCCCTACACCGATTTCAAATTCGTAACCGGCATCGAGCGTTGGGTGGAGCTGGATGTCACCTCGATTGTCCGACGCTGGCTGGAGAATCCAGATAACAATCGCGGCCTGTTGCTGGATATTTACAGCACAGCGGATGTCGCTATCGATTTCCCTTCCTCTGAAAATGCAGACGTCAGCCTGCGGCCGCGTCTGGTTCTCGAATATCTGGACCCGAATTATACGCCCCCCACAGCCACGCCC
>CAZYSY010000252.1:0-21304 GCA_964650295.1 uncultured Caldilineales bacterium
GCCAGTGGATGGTTTCGGCATCGGCAGCGCCATCTCGGGGGCTCCCCCCATCGACTTCACTGCAGACATCAAGGAGATCGAGGGGCGTCCCGTGGCCAAACGTGGGCGCATCCCCGGCATCACGCCCAACCCGCGCTTGCAGAAGATTTTCCCCAATGCACATTCACCCCAGACCAACTGAGTTCGGAATGCAAGATCGGCGAGAGATCCTCGCGCCTGGACGATCTTCTGGCCGCGCGCCCAAGCCGATCTACGACCACCCCACCCCATTAAAGAATCGCCCGGGAGCAAATCTCCGGGCGGTTTCATCATGATTTTTATGATTTTTCAGTGGCAGAATCTTTGACAGCATTCCCATTCAGAATCTGATCAACGATATTGCGGTAAATGGGAACAGCTGGGTTATGAGGATCGTACTCGATAATTGGGCGTTGAGCCGCGGCAGCCTCGGCGAAACGGGCGTTCTTGGGAATGGGCGGCTCGAACACATAATCGCCAAAGATGCGTTTAGCCTCAGCGTAAACTTCCCGACCATGCAATGATTTGGAATCATACATGCTAATCAATACCCCTAATATTTTCAGTGAGGGGTTAGTTTCACTGCGAACCTGACGAATCATATCCACAAGCATCCCCATTCCTCGCAAAGCCAAATACTCACACACCAAAGGGATGAGGACCTCACTTGCCGCAGTTAAGGCATTAATGGTAAGCACACCGAGATTCGGAGCGTTATCTATCAAAACCAAATCGTACTCATGACGAATAGGAAACAGCGACTCTTGTAAGAGATATTCGCGTCCAATCTGATGCGCTAATTCTACATCCGAACGAACTAGCGATTTGTTAGCGGGCAAGACATCGAGATTCGGACGAACATCTCTCACCAACACCCGCTCAGGATCGAGCTCCTTCGCTAACAACAGATGATAAATCGACTTTTGTAGACGATGGGGGTCCAACCCAAGAGAAGCTGTCAGCGCCGCTTGCGGATCCAAATCCACAACCAGGGTTTTACGTCCCATATCCGCAGCAATGGCCCCAACATTAAGCACGGTCGTGGTCTTGCCCACGCCACCCTTTTGATTTGTAACAGCAACAATTCTCGCCATAAGAAAACTATCCTTTATTTACGGGGGAGAGGATAGGAAAGACGTTTGGACATAATGGGTCGATGCGTCGGCCACACGAAAAGAGTATATCATACAACGACGATTTCGTCACCTCTCAGGGCGACGAGGGTGCGTTTCAAAAAGGGACGCTTGTTTGCGTCCCTGGCCGACTCAAGTCGGGCGATTCAGACCTGAGGTCAGGAGACAAACCATGCCGTCCAGGTCGCCTGAGGGCGTCCCGGGCGACACCTGAACCCCCAAGCATCATTCCCCCCGTCTCAGAGAGCGAAAGGAAGCAAATGCAATAACTGCACCCCCATCGTCCATGAGGGAGGATCAGGATTCACTCACGCCCGATGGCGTCAGTCAAATTCGCCCCCACCCAGGTTGTGACAGCAAACAAAGCCTGTTTGCATCAGGCAGGCAGAAAGACAATCTCAAGCAAAAAAGAGCCGTTATTCTCACCAAAAACAACTACACCACGCACCGACAAATGTTTTCCGCCAACAAGAAGGCATTTGCCAACCACAAAGCGAGCACAACGCCGCCACACACAGGAAAAAACATCCTCCTAACGTGCACACAGTGCGAATCTGCCCCCACAAAAGACAAAAGAATTACCAACACAAAAACTCCAACTCCCCCTGATTTCAAAACTTCCCTCCAAAAGGGGTTGTCAAACCGCCAACTTTCTGCTACAATATGTTAAGTTTCGCACGCCGCCTCGCCAACTGTTTCACATGAAACACGCGCAACATTCAACCATGCCGGCGAAACAAATCCTTTTAATGAAGCGTAGAGGTTCTATTGTCCAAAAGAACACACCGAATAAAAGTCATCAGCTACGAAGGGAGCTCTTACAGGACGGACTTTTGGGAAGGCCAGGGCAGAGAATTCGAAGATATCACAGAGCGCAAGGCGATTAGCCGCTTATTGCCCCCAAAGGGAGGAACTATCATCGAAGTCGGTGCAGGCTTCGGAAGGTTGGCAGACCTGTACAAAAACTACGAACAAATCATTCTGACAGACTACTCTCTTTCCCTCCTGCAGGAAGCTCAAAAAAGCTTTGGCGACAATCCAAAATATAAATTCATCGCAGCCAATGTCTACAATCTCCCATTCGCTGACAATCTAGCCGACGTCGTCGTCATGATCCGCGTGGCGCACCATTTGGAAGCGATCGATGTAGCCCTGGAAGAGGTCCACCGGGTGCTCCGCAGAAGAAGCATCTTCATTATGGAGTTTGCCAACAAGAGGAATGCAAAAGCAATCGCCCGGTTTCTACTCAAAAAACAGGATTGGAGCCCTTTTGATGAAGAACCGTACGAATTCATCCCACTAAACTTCGATTTCCACCCCAGATGGATGCGACAGGCGCTAACACGCGCCGGGTTCCGTACAGAGAAAGAGCTCGCTATTTCAAACTTTCGGCACCCCGCATTGAAGAACCATTTCCCACCCGACTCTCTGGCTAAAATCGACAACATCATTGCCGGGCCAGGATCAGTCTTCAAACTCAGCCCCAGCATTTTAACCAAAAACATCACCACAAAATCAACGACACCAACAACTGGAAGTTTTTATGTTTGCCCCAAATGCAGAGCGGGCAACATGAACCATACAGATAGCACTGTAATTTGCCCCCAATGCGGCAGCAGCTGGCCGATCATTAGTGGTATTATCGACTTTCGATTCCCTCGACCGGAGGAATAGTTGCGGAGAACAAGTTTCACGTGAAACAAAGTAACCGAAACGAATAAAAGTTAATCTTATTATCGCAAAGAACAGACACAAGCTGACACATCGCCCACAACGGGCGGGCAGCAACAACAAATAAAGAAATGAACAAACGCACCAACGAAATGATAACGAACAAAAACAAGGATGCTGTGGAGCAGCCTGAACTCGTCAACAATGCAGAACAAGCAGAAAACAAAGAAACACATCAGCTCGCCCCACATACTCCCGAAGAAACGCCGGTCGAATACCTGCTGAGAACAGGAAAAGATAGCGGATCCGTCACCTATGATGAAATTCTTGCGGCGCTTCCTGAGGTGGAATCAAATATGGAGCTGCTCGAGGACATCTTCCTTACACTCTTTGATCATGGCATTGAAGTCCGCGACATGAAAGAAGATGGCGTGGAAGCGTCACAGGAAGTTGTAGATATCGAAGAGGAAGACGAAGAAACCATTGCCGAGAAGAAACGAACACAAAAAGCAAGTGATGCATCCTCGCAAAGTATTGATATCAGCCAGATCGAGATGGATGACTCCATTAGTCTGTATCTAAAGGAGATTGGCCGCGTGCCATTACTCACTGCGGCAGAAGAAGTTGAGCTGGCAAAACGTATGGAAAGGGGAGACCTGGCAAAAGAAAGATTAGACGAAGGAGTCGAAGACCCTATCGAAAAAGAGTATCTTCTCTGGGTGGTACGCGATGGCGAACGCGCTCAGGAACATTTAATCAAAGCCAACTCCAGGTTGGTGGTGAGCGTTGCCAAAAAGTACGTTGGTCGCGGCGTCCCCTTCCTCGATCTCATCCAGGAAGGCAACATCGGCCTGATTCGGGCGGTCAACAAGTTTGATTATCGCCGCGGTTATAAGTTTAGCACCTACGCCACATGGTGGATTCGACAAGCAGTTACCCGGGCAATTGCTGATCAAGGACGCACGATCCGCGTACCTGTGCACATGTACGAACAAATTAACCGCCTCACCCGCACCAGCCGACAACTGGTGCAAGAGTTGGGGCGAGAGCCAACGACAGAAGAGATCGCAGAAGCCCTGGGGGTTTCTCAGAAGAAGGTGGAGCAAGTTATTCGTGTCAGCCAACGCCCGCTCTCACTAGAAATGCCCGTCGGCGAAGAGGAAGATAGCTATCTAGGAGACTTCATCCCCGACGAGGACGCTCAATCCCCCACCGACGAAGCCTCCCGCCAGCTATTGAGAGAGGTCATCGACGAGATATTCGCCTCGCTCTCTCCTCGCGAAGTCAGAATCTTGCAGCTACGATTTGGCTTGGTGGACGGCTACAACTACACCCTGGAAGAGGTTGGACGCAAGTTTGGCGTTACACGCGAACGTATCCGCCAGATCGAAGCCCAAGCATTGGGCCGACTGCGCCACCCCAGCCGAAGCAGAAAACTCCGCGACTACCTCTCTTGATTCACAACGAATAACACCATGAAAACGTTACTCAACTTTACCGCAGGCATTGTTTTGGGCGCAGCCATGGGAGCTGGAGCCTATTTGCTGCTCACGCAAGAAAGAGAAGATGGCCAGGTGCAAACCATCAAAGAAGCCATTCATAGAGCGATCGAAGAAGGCAAGCGATCCGCGGAAGAACGACGCAAACAATTAGAGCAAGAATTGGGATTCCCAATTCAAGATGAATTTCAAAATGCCCAGGCCACTACACCCCATATCCACGAACCCGGAGAAAAGACGATTCAGGCGTGATCTCTCCCCGAAAGAGACATTGAATGCCTCGCGAATGTGCGGGGCATTTTTATTGCATACCCCCATTATCAGTATTTGTGGAGACAAGATTCGTCTCCTTAACGACCTGATGCCCGAATTCTCGCTCCATTCACGTATAGTGAACAGCATTCTTTTGTCGCTAATCGTCACCTGTAACCAACGTTGCATCGCCGGAATTCATCCAGAAAAAGCATTGCGGATATCGTTAATCGTCTTTAGCTTCGATTCGTCAGAAATCTGAGCCTCGGCGAGTTCCAATACACGCAAAGCTTGCTCTTGATGTCCACTTTGTCCTAAGGCCAGAGCCACAAACAACAAAACCTCGGCATCACCAGGTTGAAGCAAATAGGCTTTCGTCAATGGCTCAATGGCAAGCACAGGCCTGTGCAAATCGAGATAGAGCTCACCCAATCGTCTCAAAGCGGAATAATTATCTGGCTCGATGGTTAGTGCGGCCAAATAGGCCGAAAGTGCGGCCTCCTTTTTCCCGGAATTAGACAACGCATCTCCTAAAGCTAGTTGCGCATCAAAGTCAGAAGGATCATGAGATACAGCCTGAGAATATGCTGCAATCGCCTCTTCAATTTTACCCTGCGACAGAAGGTCGTCACCATGACGTTTTTGCAGTTGGGCAAACCCTTCTTGACTTAACCATGAAGAGACATCTTTCTCCGCGATCACCGAGGAATTATCACGCACTCCAGAAGGTATCCAGTACACACTATCCTCTCCCACAGAAAAACAGACAGCCTGATTCTCTTTCAACCAGGAAAGTTCTTTTTCGTTACTTTCATCTTGTGCGTAACAGACTCCTGGAAGAAACAACCAGATCGAACCACCATTTTCATGCACCCTCAACACACGCTCCCACCCCACAGCCCTGAATCCGCGAGGAGGGTTGGGAGAGAGAGATAGATGAACGCCAGGTAGTGTTTCAATGTTGGCGAAAAAAACCTGTTCGTCAGGTGGGGCGGACTGGCATCCGGCAAGGAACAAAAGTATTAGCGCGAACAAAAACTGACAATAAAGACACCGAATGGACATATCGACAACAAAAGGGGTGGCAAACCGAAATGAATTTAACGATGCGTGAAATATATTTTCGCAGCGAATGTCCGCAATGGCAAATTTTTCCTCGAATGGGCGCCCCCGCGCTATGCCATTTTTACACACCACACACAAGAAGCATGAATGCACATGTGAACACAACAATGTCTGTGCGCATCTAATGCCACCCCTGGATTTACATAAAAGTAAATTGGTTAATAACGCTTCGCCGATCGGTTACGTAAGAATCACATACGATTCCAATATGATCGCCCAAACAGGCCTAGAGGTGGTATAATGAAAAATAAACCTTTGAAATCGATGTCGTCATCAAAAACAAAACTTATTCTCGTTCAAAAGCGCTATGAGCAACAACGCGAACCACGAACTCCTAGTCATCATACTGGATGATATCGAGCGACTTCCTCAGTTGTTGGAAGCACTCAGAGATGCGGGCGTCCCTGGAGCGACCCTATTTGATAGCATTGGGGGCTATCGCGCCAGCAGTTGGTTAGATGAGATCGGTCTTTCAGGACTGACAAAAATGTTTGGGGCTTCGGAGCTCAAACGAAAGACGGTGCTATCGATTGTAGAGAAAGACCATATTGATGGGGTCATCGCCGCAGCGGAGCAAGCGGTGGGTGGTTTCGGGCGCCCTGATAGTGGAATTCTATTTACTGTGCCCGTTAGTCGCACCGTTGGTCTGCACAAACGCGCACGAGCAGAGGAATCAGAGACGGTCCCCGCTCCGAGCGATTCCATGATTGCCATTCGTGACATGCCTGTAAGCGATGCTGCCCGACTGCTAAAGATCGAACCTGCAATCGTCAATGCTGGGGGGACGCTGATGGATGCTGTTCGGGCGCTGAGAGAGAGCCCTTCAGCGCATGTGGCTGCGGTGGTAAGCAGAACAGGACACTTGTTAGGGCTTGTCACGCTACGAAATCTGGCAGATCATCTGTTCTTCGGCATCATGCCAGAGGTTTTTTACGGCGAGGTATCCAGCGATCTCGATAGAAGTCTTGATTTTGGAGAGATGGCTAATGTCCACAATATCTCCGACATTATGATTGATCCCATTGCCGTCCACAGCAGCGATACTGTAGGACAGGCGTTTCGCCTCATGCACAAAAACGATCTAACAGGACTACCCATTGTAGATGATAACAGCCACGTCGTGGGGTTTGTGGGGTTGGTAGAGCTTCTTGATCTTATCTTGACTTACATCAACAAATCATGAATGACATTCTACTTGCCGTAGGCATTTTCACCCTTGTCTACGCCGCAATCATCTCAGAAAAAGTAGATCGCGCCGCCATTGCTCTTTTAGGCGGCATGGCAACCATCATTCTCATCGATTCCTACACTCAAGAGATAGCCTTTCACGCCATCGATCTGAACGTACTCATGCTATTGGCTGGAATGATGGTTATCGCCAACATCATGAGTGATACAGGCGTTTTTCAATGGTTAGGAACCAAAGCCATCCAGTTGGGAAAAGGAAACCCAACCCGAATCATGCAGATATTGGTGGTGGTGACAGCAACCACATCTGCCCTTTTAGATAATGTTACAGTGGTGGTACTCTTGGCCCCAGTCACGCTCGTGGCAACGGCGAGCCTTGGGGTTAGCCCGATTCCTTTTTTGATTGCGGAGGTATTGGCTTCAAACATCGGCGGTGCGTCCACACTAATTGGAGATCCGCCCAACATTCTCATCGGTAGCGCTGCTGGCATTGACTTCTTAACCTTTTTGTTAAACATGGGACCATATATTCTAATCGTGCTTGTTCTTTTTACGTTGGGCCTGCCGCTTCTGTTTCGCAAAGAACTCCGAAGGGCCAACGCAGCATCTACAACCCCGGAGTACATCGACGCATCAACATTGATCACCGACAGAGCACTATTGGTAAAATCACTAATCGTGTTGGGGCTTGTCCTTTTTGGGTTCATGATGCACGGATTTTTCCATCTAGAAACAGCCACCATCGCCTTGGCGGGGGCGGCAGCGCTTATGCTTTGGAGCGGACAATCGGCGCACAAGGTGTTTCATCATGTGGAATGGGCCACGTTGATGTTCTTTGTAGGATTATTTGTCTTGGTTGAAGCATTGGTGCAAGTTGGCGTAATCGACATCATCGCCACCTGGCTACTGGAACTAACACATGGCAATGTTATGGTCACAACACTGGCATTACTTTGGGGCTCAGCGGTTTTAAGTGGCATTGTCGATAATATTCCCTACACAGCCACTGTCATTCCCATCATCCAGGAACTGGGGCATAATGGCATGAATATCTGGCCTCTCTGGTGGGCGCTGGCCATTGGCGCAGATCTGGGTGGAAACATCACACTCATCGGGGCCTCAGCCAATGTTGTAGTTGCCAGCTTTGCCGAACGCAGTGGCCATAAGATTTCCTTTATTCGTTTCACAAAGTATGGAATTGTTACAACGTTTTTCGCGCTCCTGATTGCAACGGTCTATCTTTGGCGCTACTTTTAAGTAAATGAATATTCGAAACTTAAGAAAAACTTCTACGCATTCGGACGAATATGGACGGAGAGTAACAAATAATGACGATGATTCGCTTTGACTTTTTGTCTATCTTCGTCTAATGAGTTGTAATCGCCAGCAAGGCTAATTGTATGTTCATTGCTTCACCTACTTAAATGAATGAACTATGCGGATCGGTGTTGATGTAAGAGTCGCTTATCATCGCATGGCGGGTATCGCTTGGTATACCGTCAGGTTACTGGCTGCCCTCTCTGAGATAGATCGCGAGAACGAGTATGTTCTGTTACAGCATCGCAACCACCTGGAGCCTCTGATCGAGGCGCCTAATTTCAGCCGGGCAACGCTCTTCACCCCTGCACACCATCGATTCGAACAATGGCCGCTGAGCTTGGAAACAAAGCGATTAGGCCTGGACCTGATTCACAGTCCGGATTTCATCCCGCCCCTACACAACAAGATTCCATCGGTCATCACAATCCATGATTTGGCCTTTCTACTCTATCCGCAATTTGTTACTGCTGCCAGCGCCCGTTATTATGGCCAGGTCGAAGAGGCGGTAAAGCACGCCCGGAGGATTATAGCTGTCAGTCACTCCACCAAAAACGATATCATCGAACTACTGGGGGCGCCTGAATCAAAAATCGATGTCATCCATGAAGCAGCAGCCCCAATATTTCGCCCGTTATCAGAAGAATCGGCGCGAGCTCTGTTGGCGAATTCAGACATAGTAGCGCCCGAGCGTTTCATTCTGGTGGTGGGAACAATCGAACCGCGAAAGAATCTAACAACATTAATTCAAGCCTACCACCGGCTCCGAAATCAATATAATCACGATCTCCCATTATTATTGGCTGGCGCCCCGGGTTGGCTTTCGGAAAACGTTCATCGACTGGTACACGAACTAAGGATGAACGACTATGTTCATTTTTTGGGCAGAACTGACAATAACCATTTGCTTGCGTTATACAATCTAGCAACGGTACTGGCGCACCCTGCTCATTATGAAGGATTTGGACTTCCTCCATTGGAAGCGATGGCCTGCGCCACGCCCGTGGTCTGCTCCGACGCGGGAAGTCTCCCTGAAGTCGTGGGAGACGCTGCCCTGCTGGCCCCGCCAGAAGATATCGACGCATGGGCGGCGGCGCTCCACCGCGTGCTCGATGATAAACACCTGCAGCATAAGTTAAGCACACTGGGGCGAGAACGCTCCCGTCAATTTTCATGGAAAAAAGCAGCCTCGGAAACATTAGCCACATATCGCAGGGCTGTCGCCTGACGAAAAATGTTATGACACAGAACTTTCGCATTCAACTTTATGGTCATCAATGGGCGCAACGGTTACTGCGCCGGGCCGTTCAGCAAGGGACAACTCGCCATTCTTATCTATTTCTTGGCCCAGAACATATCGGCAAGACCACACTGGCCCGGGCATTCGCACAGGCGCTGACCTGCGAAAACCCCACAGAAAATGATGGGTTAGGCGCCTGTGGTCATTGTCGTTCATGTCGCTTGGCGGCAGAGAACACACACCCAGATCACAGGCTATTTGCTCCCGCAGGAAACCAGCTTTTGATAGAACAAGCGCGAAAAATCATCCACGAGGCGTCGCTCTCGCCGGTAGAATCCCGCTACAAAGTCTTCATCATCACCGCCTTTGAAAGAGCCAATGTTAATACGGCCAACGCATTACTCAAAACTCTGGAAGAGCCCAGCGCAACAACGCGCATCATCCTCGTCAGCCACCAACCGTCAGGGCTACTCGACACTATCATCTCCCGATGCCAGCTACTACGCCTGCGGCCATTGCCAGAACAAACAATCGTCCAGATGTTGATGGAACAAGTCGCCGTTTCTAAAACAGTAGCCCACCGTCTGGCCCGACTCAGCAATGGAAGACCAGGCACTGCGCTCACGTTAGCGCAAGAGCCCGAGGCGTGGCAAACATACAACCAACGCATCGACGAAATGTTGGAGCTCCTAAAAAGCTCTACGGTCGAGCGTATGGCCTTTGCCAAAGACCTGGAAAAAGCCCCTAACCTGGACACCACACTCCAGGAATGGCTACTCTGGTGGCGCGACGTACTCATCTTACAGCATAGTAGCCCCGCCTTTGTCATCAATCAAGAACATTTAGCCAAGTTGACGGAACTTGCCAACACGGTACCTCCGAGTCAGGCCCGACGATTCATCGAAGCCATCATGACAACCTCGGTCTATCTCCGAAAAAATGTAAATCGACAACTAGCACTAGAGGTATTATTGCTAAAAGCGCCCACTCAAGCATAAAATAACTCCCTCCGCACAGACTCCGTAACTAAAAATCTTTTTGTCGACGCAAAAATAACAGCCCCTCTTTAAGGATAACAATATGCCCCAGGTTGTTAGCATACAATTCCAACCTGCCACAAAACTATATTACTTTAATCCTGGCCCCTTCACAGACTTACTCCCAGGAGAATGGGTGATCGTCGAAACCGCTCGCGGCAGAGAACTCGCCCAAGTCGTCATTCCTGCAAATGAAGTGGATGAAAATGAACTCGAGGGCCAACTTAAACGCGTTTTGCGTCGCGCGAACAAATACGATCGAGATCAAAAGACATACTGGGCGCAGCAAGCAAAAGAAGCGGAAGGGTACTGCCAACAAAAGGCTGACGAACACGAGCTCGATATGAAGGTAGTGCGTTGCACCTATAGCTACAACGGTGAGCGTCTCACTGTGGAATTTGTCGCAGAACACCGTGTGGACTTCAGAGCGCTGGTGAGAGATCTGGCTCGCCACTTCAGCACACGTATCGAAATGAGGCAAATCGGAGTACGCGACCAGGCTAAACTTATCGGCGGATTCGGGCGTTGTGGACGAACACTCTGCTGCACATCATTCCTGAGAGAATTTCACTCCGTCTCGATCCGTATGGCAAAAAACCAAAACATCCCGCTGAGCTCATCCGACATTTCGGGTGTTTGTGGGAGACTGATGTGCAGCCTTGCTTATGAAAACGATATGTACACAGAGGCGCGCAAGCAACTCCCCAAAGTTGGACAAAAGGTTATGACGCCCGACGGACCAGGCACAGTGCGTTACCTGAATGTGTTGCTTGGCAAGGTCACTGTTTATCTCGAAAAGGGGACGCAAAAGGAGTTCGATGCTCCCGATCTATCTTTGATCGGGAATCCCGATCGGGTTTTTGCTATCCCCAACTAACCCCGCCTCGTCACACCAACGAATAGCGTCCGCCATCTGCGGGCGCTATCCATTTAACGCCCAAACAATCTTATTCAGCGACTGCGATCGATCAGCAAACGCAAACGGTGCTCTTCATCCATCAACGCATCGAGCTGACGCTGCAACAGCTCACGCCGTCGTTTATTTTTCCTGGAGGCCCTGGCGTTTTCCCGCTCCAATTCTCGACGCGTGCGAGCAATTCGGGCAATGACCTCATGTTTGCGTGCAATAAGGGCTGATTTATCCATCGATCAAACGAATCCTGAGAATGCAGAAGCGTAACCGATTTTCATTCTACCACGCTGACAGCAATTCCATGAGCGCATACAACCCCTAAGAAGCGTTTCAAAATGATGGGCGTTTTTCTGAGTCGCTGACCGCTCCGAGTCGGGAGATCATGACCACGACTGTGATTCTCGAGTAATCTTTGTCTCGCAAGATAGAACTTCACTGCAAAGTCACAAGAAGGATATCCCCTATGCGACTGGCAATCCTCGCAGACATCCATGGCAACATTTTTGCGTTACGAGCCATTGCAAAACGCTTGGAACAGCTGCAACCTGACGCAGTTATCGTTAATGGCGACATCATCAACGCCATTCCTTTTAGTGATCAGGTCATCGATTTTCTAAAAAAAAACGACTGGCTGATCGTTCGCGGTAATCATGAATTCTACTACCTCGATTACGCATCGGGTAGAGCTCCCAGATCATGGAACGATGCCGAAAGGTGGGGACAACTGCATTGGTTGATGAATCATATCAGCCAAGAACAGGGAAGGTTCCTGGCGTCGCTCCCTGACGAATTGACGCTGGCCTATCCCCAAACTGCGCCCGTGCGTGTAACTCATGGCACGCCAGGGCACAATCGGAGAGGATTCACGAACCGTATGCCCGCCCCAAAAATCATCGAGGCGATAAATGACATCCCCCAACAAACATTCATAAATGCCCACTCTCACGTCCAGATAGATAGAATCATCAAAGAGTCAAACGCACGCACCGGGGAGAAATCAGATCAAGCCCCAGCATTTCATCTGGAATCGCCGGGCACGCCACAGCAGCGCGTGTGGCACGTCATCAACCCTGGCAGTGTAGGGCAGCCTCTGAATGGAGACCCCCGGGCACAGTTTGCAGTAATCGAAAGCGCTCCTCAATCAATAATACCAGGGGGATGGCGCGTCAGCCATCACCGTATTCCGTATGACCGGAGACCGGCGCTGCGCGGGTATGAGACCTCTGGCATGAAGGAGGCAGGGGGAGTCATCTCAGAATTATTTTATTGGGAACTGGTCACAGCAGAACGGGAAATTGACCTTTTCTTTCAATGGAAGCAAAGCAACGTCCCCCCGGGCAAACATACATTCAGAGATGAGTTCGAAGCCTACAAACGGTGCACAAATAGAGCCAATTACATCAACCAGCGGGACCCTCTACGAACCGGAGGATTCTGAGGCGCCGCTCAGTGGGGAATGAGAGCGCCGCACGACATCTCGCTCCAGGTTCCTTCGCTCCAGACGATAACGCCGCCGCTCCGCCGCTTCTTCATATCGACGCTTCTCATCCTCAGTCTCAGGAATAAGTGGTGGGATGGGAACCCGATTTCCATCGGCGTCAAGGGCCACAAAGGTAAGATAGGCTGAAGAGCAATGCCGCCTCTCACCAGTCAGGGGGTTTTCCGCCTCGACGCGTACTCCGACCTCCATGCTCGAATGAAAAGAGCGATTGACCTGCGCCTTGAGCACCACAAACTCCCCTTTGTAGATAGGCGCCCGGAAATGTAGATCATCCATACTAGCAGTGACAACCACCTGACGAGCATGGCGTTGGGCCGCAATCCCAGCACAAATATCAATCCAGGCCATGACTTGCCCGCCAAATGCCGTTCCTAAAGGATTGGTGTGAGAAGGCAGCACAATCTCAGTCATTTCAGAATAAGATTCACAAGCAGGTTTGGGACTAAGTTCGGTTTCAGACACGAGAACACTCCAGAGAAAAAATCATTCCACGCTACATTTTACCACAGACGCCGACGGGTCATAGCGCCAGCGAACCCGAATTCACTCGGCCTGTGCATCTTCAGACAAATTGCCCCGAAATTGAAATGCACTCGTCCCAACAGTCTGCCTTTCAAGAATCGAATAAGAAGCATTACAATACGAAAGGCAACCCAATGTGCAACTTATCATAACGCATCGACAGCCCCATCAGGCAACCTCCAAAGGTATGGCCTGCGCCATCCGTCTCCCTGCGGGGACCGTGCTCCCATCCGCGGTTTTACAATCTATATTTTTGAAAGAATGGCTGTAGACGCAGATCGTCAGGCGGCCGCAGGCCCTCATTCCCGATTTCAATCAGCAGAGAACGTGAATATGAAATTTGTATCGGGTTGCCAGAACACTTTCCAGTCTTGTATCGACACCATCCACGGTAGATTGTCCCCATGCTCCGCCGCGAAGAGGACGCCAACTACATCATTCTCGTTTATGCGAGCGACATAGCGCTGACACTGGCGGCGTTCTTTGCCGCCTACCAGGCGCGTCTTACACTTCCTTATGGGGTAAGGCCCTTGACACCGGAAGAAATCGATATGCCTGTCGGGTTGTATTTGCTCATCATCGTCATTTGGACAGGAACCTTTTGGGGATTGAAGGTCTATGACTCGCATACCATCTTGAACTTTTCAAGCGAACTACGAAAACTTATTCCGACCATCGGTTTGGCCGCATTTGTGTTCGCGGGGGTGCTCTATCTCTCATACAGAAACACACCCCGTCTGATGTTTATCTATTTCGTGCTGTTGGACACCCTCTTCCTTGTGGGATACCGGGGCGTTATCCAGATCATCTTACATTGGAGGGGCGCCCGACTGGTGCGTCCTATGCGTGTAATCGTCGTAGGAACGGGCGAGATCGCCCAAATCGTCGCCAACAGAATTCAAGAACAAAGCGCATCGGGACTAACGATAACAGGATTTATCACAGAACAGTCAGATGTAGGAGATGCCCAGCTACTGTTAGGGCTTCCGATCCTCGGCTCTATTTCAGACACATTGAACATCATCGATGAGCAAACAGCTGATTACGTCGTCTTTGCGCTACCGATACGAGAGCACCAATCACTCAGAGAAATCACATTACTCCTCTACGAACGCCCGGTTAGGATCTTCGTCGTGCCAGACGTACTCGACCTGGCGTTCTTCCGCGTGTCCGTCCAAGAATGGAACGGCATTCCCATTCTTGGTCTGAAAGAACCGGTCATCAAAGGAGTGCTGCGCGTCGTCAAACGCTCGTTCGATCTACTTGTTGCGGCGGCACTGACAATAACACTATGGCCGGTCATGCTGATCGCTGCTATTGCGATCAAACTCGACTCTCCGGGAGAGATCATCCTCAGACAAACGCGTGTGGGCGAAAACGGAAAACTATTCACACTTTACAAATTTCGTTCAATGATCCAGAATGCAGATAAACTGCAAGCGGGCATTTCCATCAAAACATCCGACGGTCATCTCCTACATAAACATCAAAACGATCCCCGAGTGACCCGCGTTGGACGCATTCTGCGCCGAACCAGTATCGATGAACTTCCCCAGCTATTCAACGTTCTGAAGGGAGATATGAGCATGGTTGGCCCCCGGCCAGAACTGCCCTACATCGTCGAAAAATATGAACCCTGGCAGCATAAACGCTTTGCCGTTCCCCCTGGAATCACCGGGTGGTGGCAAATCAGCGGGCGCAGCGACAACCCCATGCACCTACACACAGAAGATGACCTATACTACATCACCCACTATTCCCCCTGGTTAGACATCCAAATCCTCATCAAAACCATTTGGGTGGTGCTCAAAGGCGAAGGCGCCTACTGACCAAAGAGAGCTCCATGCCCCCACACACGATCACCTCCCCCGGGCTTCGCTCGGAAGAACACCAAACCGGGTGATGAACTTTGTTCCCCAAACCGACGCACCGAGTAACAGAAAGGATGGCAAGCTTCCCAAGCAACCATCAGGGCGTTACCCGCCCAATCTCGCGACGACTGAAAACCATGAGCGACATCGAAAAGACCGAATTCCAACATCCATCCGAGAAAGAATTCGCCAAACTCCTCGACTATTACGGTATCCAATGGGAATATGAACCGCGAACATTCCCGCTAGAATACAACGAGGACGGAAGCATCCGCTCGGCATTCACCCCCGACTTCTATCTGACAGAACAAGACCTCTACATCGAACTCACCACGCAATCTCCCCGGCTCAATAATCTCAAAAACAAAAAAATCAGAAAACTAAAAGAACGATATCCAGAAACGAATATCAAATTACTCAACCGGAGAGACATCAGAAACCTCGCCATCAAATACAACTTCCCGGACCCGACCGATGTCAACGACAAAAAAGCCTCCCCTAGCGAACACGCCTGACGTCTACCTGGAAGCCATCTCACACGTCCTCATCGACGAAGAGACGTTACACAAACGTATCAAAGAGATGGGGGAAAACATAGCCAGCGATTACAAAGACAAAAATCCCGTTTTAGTGGGAGTGCTGAAAGGGGTGGTCTTCTTCATGGCAGATTTAATCATGGCAACCCCCATCCCCCTGGAGCTAGATTTCATGTCCATCGCCAGTTATAGCCCCAGTGCACGAGACCTAGGATACGTGCGTATCACAAAAGATTTGGACATTTGCATCGAAAACAGACACGTCATTTTCGTCGAAGACATCATCGATACAGGTCTAACATTGGGATATCTGTTGAAATTGTTACGGACGCGAAACCCCGCGAGCCTTGAAGTTGCGGTGCTGTTCGACAAACCAACAAGACGACTGATCGATATACGCCCCAAATACCTCGGTTTTCATTTGCCAGACCTGTTTGTTGTTGGCTATGGCCTGGATTATCGGGAACAATTTCGCAATCTCCCCTTCGTCGGCGTATTGCGCCCCAAAGCGCTAAACCTATAGGGTGTCCCACGAACGCGTTACGGCCCCGAGGAACCTTCGGCTGCTCTGTTCGAGGGGCTATGGAGACTTTACGTCTCTTCCCCTCAGAAACCTACCAAGGGGCTTCTGAACGGGCGATATAACCTCGTCTCACCCTGCTACAACAAGTCGACTTTTTGTTTAGCCTTCTTCGGTGTGATGTTCGAGCCATCATTCACAGAAGTGGCGAAAGAAAGATCACTTATTGGAGAGGGTAGAGCGCCGTCAATTCCTTAGGGCTCGTAACTAATGATAGTATAGGATTTGTAACTCCAAATGTCAATATGTTTTTAACATAACAGATCGAGATTGAGTAAAATTTGTTGTCTCATGAGTTCTTGCTGTTAGTGCCCTATCTGAGAGAGATACTCGCCCTCAGAGCCAAAAGACAATCTCACAAAAGGTTGCAAAAATACTCCAAGAAAGGCTGTATTTCTTTGTAATGGTTCAAATCTCTGTCTTCTTTTTACCACTAAGACAACGAGAAGGGAGAGACACAAGGCGATTTTTTCTTCTTTTGTGGCTTCGAGCCTTAGTAGCCTTGGCGTCTCTCTCTGGATGGGGGTGAATTGTTAAGTTTCTTCTTTGCAGCCTTGCATAAGATGGCTTCTAGGGTTCGGCTTATTTGGGATAAGAGGAGAGAAATGGGCGGGTGAGTGTCGAAAGAAATAATGTAAAAGATTGATCGGATAAATAGTATCTAGTCTTAGTCGTAGGGGTTGTGGATTAGTGGATAAGTTTGACTATTCGCATTATAAATACTACATCTGGGATGCTGTTGGCCAGGATGCCAAGATGTGTCTCGTTCCATCATTTCCGCCTGGGGAGAACTAGAGGGGATAAAAAAGAACAAAAAGAAGAGTTATCCCCACTGTCACTTTTTCTCTCCCTCTGGGAGAGCGAGAGATGTCTCCAATTAGTGTGTCAAGGTTTTCGTCATACTATCGGTTGATCGAATGTCTGTTTTTTCGCTGTGGGTATCTTCGAATAGTTTTCCACAGGTTTCCCCATGATATACACAGAGAGAGGTCAGGTTGTCGACAGGGTTCTAACCTTGTTTACCACGGGTTTTCCACTTAGTTATCCGCAGTGCGCTGCCTCTCGCCGATGTAGTATCCCAAGGCCATGAGCGCCAATATGAAGCCAAGATAGTTCTCGTTTAGAAATCGTGAGAAATACGAGAACCCTAAGAGAAGGATGGCTCCATGCCAGAATGCTGAGCCGCTGTTGTTGTTGTTGAGTTGTTTAACGAGTAGAAAAAGTAGCAGGGGAAGTGAAATCAGAAGTTCGGGAATCCAGAATGGCCAATATGCAAAGCGATCTGGGAGATGACCCCACAAAAGTACGAAGTTTGAAAACCCTAATCCCCATATTTGATAATGAGTGTCTGCCGTGCCTGCCGCCCACTTCCATACATCGTCAAAGAAATCGTTCGGAGACCAGATGATGTAGGGGAGCGTTAGCAGTAGAAACATCCCCACTGCGGGAGCAATACGCTTTGCCCCCCGAAGCAGAACGTGCCTGTTGAACATCTGAGAAATGGATATGTGGGGGATATCCAACATGGCAAGCGTCCAAAAAGGCGTCAGAAACCAGGCTGTGGGTTTTGACGCGGCAGCGACGCCGAAGAAAATACTGCTCCAGAGCCAATTTTTCCGATAAAGAAACCAGGCGCTAACAACCAACCATGACAGGACAAAAACATCGTTCTGTCCAAAGATGACATCTAGTCCCATGATGGGGTTGAGCCCCAGGATCATCGTCAGGCCCAATGCATCTTCATAGCGTATCTCTGTTAATTTTAGCGCCAGGACAAGGGTGAGGATGAATAATATCAGATAGGTGAAGCGTTGATCGTACCATCCCCACAGGGCATTGGTGGTGAGTTGGATGGGAGCGGAAAGGATGAATGTGGCTGGCAGATACGGATAGTGCTCGAGGGCTGTGCGAAACTGCTCGAATCCCCATTCCGCCATGGGCGTTTTGTAGTAGTTTTCGACGTATGGATTTTTTCCGGTAAGAAAGTAGTCAATGGCGGCCTCTGTCTGTATGACGCCGCCGTCATGACTGTAGGCATGCGGAAGACTCTCGTGCCTGAGGGTAATCATCTTTATGGTGGGTAAGATGACCAGAGTCAAGATGATGATCCAGAGAAGGGTGTACTTTCCCCAAAAAATCATACTTGCATCCCATCTCTCTCTGAATGCGTCGTACAGAAGATAGACAAGAAAGGCGAGTAGTCCAACGGCCGTCAGAGCTAGGAAGATGGGGTCGCCATACCAGGGGCCAAAGGTTTCACTGGCCCCGGGCGGTATTAACCTGCTCAATAATGGACTGGTGGTGACATGCTTGAAGTGCTCATACAAACTGGCCTCGGCGAATTTGTTGATCATGATCCGGGCCAGGAGAAGTAAGAAGAGTAAGATGACGTCAAATGATTGGCGCATAACGATTCGTCCCTATCGGTGAAGGGGGGGCAGGGAATCTGGTCGTGCGGTAGATGGGAATGGTCGGGGAATCTAACAGCAACGTTGGGGCGTTATGGGATTGCTCAAATGCCTGTGATGATACGTTGTCTCTGGAGGAAGTGCATCTATTGGAAATGTGCTGTGCGAGCGGATGGGCCGCTTTCATATGCATGTATGGTAAGATGATGTTACACGATGCTGCCGGGATGACAAAACTCACTGTTCCCAGCAGCGAGGTTTTTCTATCTGGATGTATAATTGACGGTAGTCATCTTCGTTTTTTCCCTAGAGGTGAAATATGAGAGCAATGGTTTTGCACGAACCAAAAGATATCACGCAGGCCCCCTTGTCGCTAGAAGATGTACCTATACCCGAACCTGCTCCTGGTCAGGTGCGTATCAAGGTTACGGCATGTGGCGTTTGTCATACCGATCTTCATACGGTGGAGGGTGATCTCCCTTTGCCCAGGCTTCCACTAATCCCCGGACATGAGGTCGTCGGCGTGGTGGATAAGTTGGGAGAGGGAAGCTCTAGATTTCAGCCAGGCGATAAAATCGGTGCGGTATGGCTTTACCGCACATGTGGGACCTGCAAGTATTGTCGTTCGGGGAGAGAGAATCTTTGCGAACATGCGTTGTTCACTGGCTACCATGTCGATGGAGGATATGCCGAGTATATGGTGGTGGATGAATCATTCGCCTATCATCTCCCCGTAAACTTGCCCGATTCTGAGATCGCCCCTCTCATGTGTGGTGGCGTTATCGGCTATCGAGCATTCGTTCTTTCAGAGGCCAGGCCTGGGCAGGTGCTGGGATTGTATGGGTTCGGCAATTCCGCTCACATCACCATTCAGGTCGCCATTCATCTGGGGATTCGGGTTTTTGTATTTACGCGTAGTCCAGGACATCAGCGGCATGCGTTGGAGCTCGGCGCTGAATGGGTGGGGCGAGCTGAGGATACGCCACCCGAAGGGGTGGACGCTGCTATTATTTTTGCTCCTGCAGGCCCGATTGTTCCCGAAGCCCTGCGCGTATTGAATCCAGGCGGGACCATCGCCCTCGCTGGCATCTACATGACGCCCATCCCTGAAATGCCATACGATCTGCTCTATTTCGAACGTACGTTGCGCAGCGTAGCTAACAGCACGCGTCAGGATGCCGTCGATCTGCTCGGGCTGGCCGCAGAAATCCCGATTCATACCACGGTAACCACCTTTCCCCTAGAAGAAGCCAACGAAGTCCTTCGGGCCATGAAGGAAAGTAAAATCAACGGTGACGCAGTCTTAATTCCCTAATCCGGGCAAGCCGGAACCAAGAGAGCATCTCGCTCAAAGACGCCAATCCGCAAGGGAAAAAGAAACAAAACTTCTTGGCGTCCTTGACGATTTTGAGTGAGATTATTCTTAGGCTCTGTGGGCTAAAATATCACCGGCAAGGTGCTAACGGCATGATCGTGTTACGTCGATCCTTGCCGAACAACGCCGTTCAGGAGGCGCCTCTAATCTTCCTGATAGCCGAGGCAATCTCCTGCGCCAGCTCTTCTTGATCGCCTTCGTTGCCATCGATCGTAATTTCTGCGTATCGGCGATACAAAATCCGGCGCTCTTCAAAAAGCTCGGCAAACGTCTGGTCTTTTCTTTTTGCGATGCCCCGAGATTCAAAATTGTGGATGCGTCGTTTTAGCTCATCGAAATCAACGTCCAGAAAAATGATATGAGAGATATTCTGTAGATGAGCCATCGCACGCTCACTATAGACCACACTTCCCCCGGTGGCGATCACATGATTATGGACGTTGAGTCTCAGCACAACCTCCTCCTCGATTGCCCGCAACTGCAAGTGATCGCTTTCGTCGATGATCGCTTGCAATGTTTTCTGATGGTAGATCTGGATGAGGACATCGGTATCAATGAATCCTAGCTCCAGGTTTTTTGCCAGAATAATACCGATGGTGCTCTTACCTGCTCCCGGCATGCCGATGAGTGTGATATTGGACTTCATATGAAAAATTTCTCCATTTGGGGCTTTTTTCGTGATGTATGTTTTTTGTGTGCGAGAACGGTTATCCACAGGTGCACAGCCAGGCAAAAGGGCAGAGAGGGGCGTTAGGATGGAGCATGGCCCCACTCTGCGCCAATTACACATCGGATTTTACACGGATATTAGACTTCTCCTCAAGCCCCCCCCCTGCAGTTAGCAGCAATTCCAAATTTAGGGAAAACCGGCCAGAAAGCGTTTATCTGAGGCTTCCCCACCTCCTTTTTGCCCCCTCCCCGGCTCTCCCCCGACACTCGCTACGCTCGCGTTCGAGGGAGGGAGCCCTTCAGCTACGAAGATTTTTTGCTCTCGCCGGGCTCCTCCCCCCGTGCGACGGCTGTCGTAACGGAGGAAGACTGGGAGGGTGGCTTGGAACAACGACAAATTTGAAACTGCTGCTGCAGTTAGGTGCGCTTCATGATGTGAACATCTGGCC
>CAZYSY010000253.1:0-25421 GCA_964650295.1 uncultured Caldilineales bacterium
TACTAAGGTAGCCCGGCTAGAAACCACGAAGACACGAAGCCACAAAGGCACGAAGGAAAGAAAAAGCTTTGAAATTCTTGGTGTTCTTAGTGTCTTTGCGCCTTTGTGGTGATTGAAGTCGGGTACGTTAGTAGTTACGATTATTCACGCTTTTGCAGAAATGGCGCACATCAGGCCACAAGTAATCGACTGCCATTGAACAGAGTCTGCCCGGCCATTTTTCGAGAGAACACCGAGAAGGCGTATAATGGCAATATGCCTTTTCTGCGACGCAGCCGATCTGACCTGCTGGCGCTTATGGCCCTGACGCTGGCCGTGCTGGCGATTTACGCCCGCGTGCTGTTTACGCCCCTTGTTCCGGCTAGCGGCGATTTTCTCACCTATTTCGCACCATATTGGGAGCTGTTCAATCACACGGTACGGGCGGGGCATCTCCCGCTCTGGAACGATTATATCTATGCCGGGGCTCCCTTCCAGGCAAACCCCCAAACTCAGGTCTTTTATCCCCTGCGCTGGCTGATGCTGCCTTTGAGTGCTGAGAAGGGGATTGTATTGACTGCTGCGCTGCACACATGGCTGGCGGGCGTGTTGGCCTATTTCCTCATGCGGCAGATGTTGCGCGAAGATGAATTTGATGCAAGCAAGCGGGCCGCGGCCGCGTTGGTGGGCGCGCTCATCGTCGCACTCAATGGCTGGGGGATCGGATTGTTGCTGCACCCTAACCAAATCAGCACTTATCCCTGGCTGTTGGCGGCGCTGCTGCTATGGGAAAAGCGACCGGAGCCAGGACGTTGGCCCCATTGGACGCAGGCCACGCGTCGATGGTTCGTGATGATGACGTTGGTGTGGTCCATGGCGTTTTTAGCTGGCCACACGCAATCGTTCTACAACGCAGTTGTTATCTTTAGTCTGTGGCTGCTGATCAACATCGTGTGGCGCAAGCGATATGCAGGAGGGGTTTATTCCCGAGCAGAAGCGTCGCGCCCGGCTGGACGCGCCCGAATCATGACGCCGGTGGCGGATGCCTGGCCCGTAGCGTTGCTGGCCCTGGCCACAACAGGATTAGTCACAGCCATCCAACTGCTGCCCACCCTGGAGCTTTCGCAGCTTTCTTATCGCCAGGGCGGACTTGCGCTATGGGAGCACGGGGCGCTGAGCTTGCCGCCATGGCGTATCGGCTTCACCTTACTGCCGCATTACGCCCGCGATCTGGGTGCGGCTCTTGGCACCGAGGCATATGGAGAGTGGTTGGCCTATGTAGGGTTGACAGGCCTTATTCTGGCGTTTTTAGGGCTGCGCCATCCCGCCAAACGCCTGCGCGTTTTGGGCGCGTTTCTGGCGCTGGCGGGGCTGATTCTGGCGTTTGGAATCTATGACCCATTGGAGTTGTTGCTCTATCACCTGGCGCCGGGCTGGAATCTTTTTCGCGTCCCAGCCCGATTCTTGCAGATGACCGGGCTGGGCCTGGCGCTACTGGCCACATTAGGAGCCAGTGTGGTTTTCCAACGTCAACGGAACACGGCTTCATTGCCCGATCTACGTTCGGCATCGGGCGTTTTCATGATGGTGATTGTGTTGGTGGGAATTGTTTTGGCCGCCATCACCAGGCCAAATCTGCCCACGCTGTTGGGTTGGAGCGTCGTTGTAGCATTCTTCTTGCTTGTATGGCGAGGCGCATTTATGTCTAGTCAAGTGCTACAAGCGCTTCTGCCCCTGCTCCTCTTTCTTGAGCTGTATGCCGCCAGCGGTGCGCTGCCCATTCAGCATCCCACCGCCCCCCAGGCCTTACGCTCGTGGCGTACCGCGCCCGCGCGCCTCGCCGCCGAGTTGGGCCCTCCCCCACACGCCCGCGCATGCCGAATGGTCAGCCTTAGCCCCATCACATGGGACCCGGGCGATCTGCAAGATCTGCACCGTATCTATGGCCCTTATCTCGATGATCGCGCCATGAACGATCTCGTCAACGCCACAAAATTAAAAGAAGTCATTGCTCCCAACCTGGGGGAGATGTTCGACATCCCTTCGTTGGATGGTTTTGGTGGCGGCGTATTGCCCACCAAGCGCTTCGTCATGGGAATGCGCCTATTTGTGCAGCCAGAACAGATTGTGGAGGACGGAAGGTTGCGAGAGCAACTGGACCACGTGCCTGACAC
Source organism: uncultured Caldilineales bacterium (assembly GCA_964650295.1). Lineage (GTDB taxonomy): Bacteria > Chloroflexota > Anaerolineae > J102 > J102 > M2005. The sequence goes on from CAZYSY010000253.1 coordinate 2,154, forward strand.
TGATCTGCTCTCCTTGTTCAATGTTTGCTATGTGATCATCGGTAAAAATTTCGATGTGTGGCATGATGATTTTTACTACGACCTGGCGTTTGGCGAAAGCCTGGACCAGGCCCAGCCAACGCTAACCATCACCGACATGCCTGGCTTCCCGGCCAGCGGAATGGGCGTGGTCAGCCATCTTTCATCTCAAGCCGCGTCGATGCCCGTGGGCGAACGGGTGGCGGAGGTGGAAATCGTATTCTTCGACGGCTCGAGCATAGTCTTGCCGTTGCGTGTGGGCATTGAGACGTCGGTGGGGCAAGATAAATTCAGGCCCGCCACTGCGCAAGAATTGCCTTCCGTACGTTGGCCGCATGATGCGCCTGGCCAGGACGCCATTGCCGAACTGGATTTTCCTGCACAGCATCTGCCACAAGCTTTGGGTGATCGGCGCATTAAGACCGTTGACTTTCGATTGCTGAAGCAGGATGTGTCGCTCTTCATTCGCGGCCTCACCATCTATGATCGCGAGAGTCACGCCCACGCCTCTCCCATCGTTACCCGCTCCCCCTGGCAACGTATCCACTCGGGCGATGTGAAGATTTATCGAAATGGCGCAGTGCTTCCGCGTATCTTCCCCGTGCAACATGTGGAGTTTGTGGATGATCTTGATCAGGCAGTGGAAATCATGCGCGCAGAGGCGTTTCAGCCAGCAAAGACGGCTGTACTGGAGGCGCGATATGGTCAGTTGGCTCCACAAAGAGAAACGTTAGCCCGGGTGGAGGTTCACATCGATGTCGAGCAGTCCCAACAGATCCTTCTGCATTACCGGGCGGAGGACGAGGCGTTGCTCATGATTGCCGACGCCTGGCATCCAGGATGGCGGGCTATCCTCGATCCCAACTCTAGCCAGGCTCGAATGCTCCCAACCATCCCAGCAGATATCTTCTTGCGTGGCGTACCGCTCCCTGCGGGCGAACATGAACTTATGATGTGGTTTGAACCGCGCAGCTTGCTCTGGGGCGCGCTCATTAGCCTGTTTGCTCTGGCGGGCCTGATCATCTTGTGGCTCTTGCCGCAAGGCAAAGATTGACATGCCATCGCCAATCCATTACTATCTAGGCGCTGGTTACTTTACACTCATCACGTTCATGGAAGTTCTGATATGAATTTCATCAACCGCATCACTAGTTTTTCCTTATTTCTAATCGCATTTCTAGTGTTTATTGTGTTGGCAGTCGCGCCATTCGAGGCGCTGGCCTGGATACAAACGCAAATCGGTCACCTCAGCCAATGGCTGCACCATTATCAAATCAGCAATACATTGTTTTTCAATTTAGGCAGGGTGGCATTGGCCGCAATCGCCATTTTAATCCTCATCCCCTTGATGATTGCTGAATTGCCTCGCAAAAAGAGCGAGCCTGCTGTGACCATGCGCACGGAGCACGGCGAGATTCGTGTGACAGCAGAGAGCATCGCCAAACGCTTGGCCTGGCACCTGGATCAACTGGCCGATGTGATCACAGTCGTGCCCGTTGTCCAACCAAAAGGCGATACAGTTCATGTCAAATTGAATGTGGAAACTTCGCCCGAAATCGACCTCCCCATGAAGACGGAAGAAATTATGTTGGTGACCAAAGAGATTATCGAGCAGGATATGGGCTTGAAATTGGGAAAACTCAATGTCAACCTACGCCATGCTGCATATCCGGTGGAGATGTAACTTTTGGAGCGCACGCACAGTAACACTGATATGTCTGAATCGTCCCCTGTTGAGTTTCCGAGTGCAGAGCAAGAGACACATTACGTTGAAGAAGCAGCCGGGGTGGAGCAAGCGGAGTTAGAGGTGGCGGTGGTGGATGAGGAAGCTGATGAAGAGGAGGCGGTAGTCATTGACTACGCGCAACTTGCCACACTCATCGAAAGTCTACTTTTTGTTGCAGGCGAGCCCGCCCCCATCGAGCGATTGGCTGCGACCCTGGAACAACCGCCAGCAGAGATCGAGAGGGCCTTGGTGACGCTATCTGAAACCTTGCAACATCGAGGCATACGTTTGCAGCGTCACCACGACGCGGTGCAGTTGGTCTCGATGCCCGAGGCAGCAGACGCCATTGAAGTGTTTTTGGGCCTGGACCTGACGACAAAACTCTCGCGCGCAGCATTAGAAGCGCTGGCTATCATTGCTTACCGCCAACCCATCACCCGCCCCCAGATCGAAGCCATTCGCGGCGTTAGCAGCGACGGCGTTATTCGCACGTTGCTGCATCGAGGTTTGGTGCAAGAGGTGGGGCGGTTAGAAACCGCGGGCCGCCCGATACTTTTTGGCACAACACCAGATTTTTTAAATTATTTTGGGATCAGTAGCCTCGAAGACTTGCCGCCACTGGAGGAAGAGGATATCCAAGCGCTAACCGAACGTATCGAGATGATGGAAGCGGGAGCAACAGAAACAGACGCGGGCAACTAATCTTTTGATGGCGCAATGGGCGTCTCTTGCGGTGCGGGAGCGATGCCACTGCCCGGGTCGCTGAAAGATTCCTTGAGATAGGGCGCCATCAATTCGTTAAAGTCGATGGGGGTCAAGGCCTCCTGGCCTCGCCACAATTCCTGAAATCCTCGCAAGAAGTCAGGCTTGCCAGGATCACATCCATATTCAAACTCCTGGTGTCGCCCATCGCTGAGCTGAAAACGCAACACAAATACACTTTTGCAGTCAGAACGTGCGCGTAGTTCGAGATTCTGATCCAAACTGGCCACGATCTTCTCGATAACGACAGGATCGGTGATGGCAAGAGGCCCCATTGCATCAGCTCCCTGCGCAGGGGGATGGAGCAGGTTGATCACATCTATCTGGTTGGTCAGGTTCAGATCCAGTTCCTTCACCAAATTTATGCCATGCGTTATAGATGATGTGGCGTTTTCGGGGCGGCATTCATGACGAAAATAGGCCCATTCTTCACACTCACTGCCGTCAGGAAAGATGCAAACGCCAATTTGGTTGCCCTGGTCATCTGAGCGAATCTCCAACCGATATCCTTGCTCAATGCAATATTTCGAAGCTGGATTTGCCATGCCGATCTCTTTTTCAGGCTGCTTTTGGGCTGAAGGTGTGCATTCGCCTTTGAAGTAGGCCCATTCTTCACACTCACTGCCATCCGGAAAGATGCAAATGCCAATTTGGTTGCCTTGGTCATCACTGCGGAACTCCAGCGCATAGCCTTGTTCGATGCAATGTGCGGAAGCAGGATTGGATACGGGCGTGGCGTCGAGCTCGGAAACCTGTATGCAGGCTGCCAGGATGAATGCGACGATGATGAAGACGCCAACAATAATAGCAAAATGGTGGAGCTTCATAGATTCCTCCCATGGGGCATGATAGACAAAGAAAGCGAACCGCGTATCGGGCATACGTTGACAAAGGGGGCGGTTCACCTTCTAGACGTTATAGCGACGCAATAGGTTCCTACCCGGACGCATACAACAAACACAAACAGGGGAGGTTGCCAGACTTGCAACCTCCCCTGAGAAAACCATGAAAGCCACAGTTAGCTTAATCGACGTCGCTGAAACAGGAGCCCAAGGCCAGCAAACAAACCAAACGCCAACACAGCAAGAAGGAAGAACGCAAGAGGAGAGGACTGGACGCCATTCACAGCACTGAGATTGATTACGGTAGGATCGTTGCCGCTGCTATCGCCTGCGGTGAAATGTGTGCCGTTCAGCTGCGTCGATGACAGGCCACTGGAAACAAGCGTTTGGCCCGAATGGCTGACATTGGGGGCAGTATCCCAGCAGAGTGTGTTGCTTGGGGCGCATTGCGAGATATCAGAAATCCAGCCAAGCTTGTTCTGGTTAAGCGTGTTGGTATTGCAATTGGTGTTGTTATCGACAGGAACAGTGACATTCCAGCTGCCCGAGGCGTTGCGGACAAAGAAATCGTAGTAATCGGAGCACATATCATTGACACTGGGGGTAGTGCCATTGCCGAAGGGAGCGTTGGATTGACCCCGCCCATAACTCACAATGATGGCCGTACCCGTGCCGCCGCTAAGATTAGCGTTATCAAGCGCTGCTGAGTTATCGCCAAAATTCCAGGACTCGATGTCAGCGCCGAGACGCTTGTCCCAGTCGCCTGAAGGCAAGCCAGGATCCGCAGCGTTGTAGTCGGAAATGCCCCACCAGTTGTTCCCCAGAGAAGCCGTGCCGCCTGTTGAGGTCCATGGTTTTGTCCAGCCAGTGATATCATTGGCGTACGCCGTCAAAGAACCGCCCGATTGCACAAAAACAGTGCTCGCTCCGCTCAAGTTCAATCCTCGCACCGTCATATTGCCGGGACCAACTTTGAAACCATCGCCGCTGATGTTCAGCGTACTGGACAAATTGCCTGTATCCCCCTCGATAGTGACGTTATTGGCGCCGTTGTTGCCGCTAACCAGCGGTCCGGTGAGCGAATGTGCACCGAGGACGTGCACAGTGCCAGGACTCACCACAGAAGTCAACGCATTCTTGATGGGATCAGTCACCGCCAGACAGGGAGCATTGGTGGAACAGGTGGAGACATCAGGAGCAGCATAAATGACGGGATCGGCAGCATCGGTCACAGGCAAAAGCCAGGCGCCTCGGCCCAACATGCCAGCGACCAACATCTTATCGGTATCATCATAATCGAGATCCCAAACAGCGGTGTTCGGCAGACCGGTGCCAAATTGGCTCCAATTCCCAGGAGAGGCCATCTCCATCATATATACGCCACGACTGCCGCCAACGAACAACAACCCAGGGCCTGCAGCAATGGCGTGCAAGTTGTTATCAGACAACCCACCGGTAATATCCGACCAGCTGGCTCCGCCATCTGTAGTTCTAAAGACTTGATCGCTATCAATGACAAAAGCCGTGTTGACATTATCTGGATCCATTACGATGCCACGCAAAGCGGCTCCATTGGCAGGACCGACGACATAAGTGTTGATGATCTCCCCATCCCCTAAACGTACAGCGACTTTGTCAGTGTCAAATGCCGCATAAAATGCCCCGGGATTACCAGCAGCACCGTAATCGATGGTGTGCCCCTCACTGCTGTTCACCGACATGCCGACGCCAATTTCAGTAATCGTATCACCTTCATCCAACGACTCGTAAATTGAGTTGTCGCCGCCCAAAAGCAAACGTCCACCCACAACATTGTTGATGGCCAGGGGGGTAACGAACTGAGGCACCAAAGCGTTGCCGCCGCCTGTGACATTGAGAGGGGGATATGTAGAACCGATCCAATTCCCATCAGCATCCCACACACTACGTTGGAATCCACTCAAATTTTGATAACTGGTGTAACGAACAGATTGATTTTGTGCGGCCAGGATAAGATTATCCACCACGACGTCGCCGCCATCGCCAGTGGAGATGCTATCCCAATTGACATGACCAGGGGTCATCTGATAAGTCGAGCCTGTATCCTGATTTCCGCTAATGATTCTGTTCGACAAATTATCCCAGGCGATATCATGAATTTCAGCAATTTGCAAGTTGCCATCAAGGGAGTACCAGTCGCCAGTGTTGTTTTGTGGATTGGTGCGTCGACTAATGCCCCCATCATCCGTTTCGATGAGATCGCCGTTGGCGTCGATCACCATTTCACGCGAATCAGCATGAGGAGCGCTGCCATGTGCGGTGCCACCCCCCGGAATTCCGGCGACAGAGTTAGAATGCGTGAGATGCTCCCACTGTGGGGAAGGCGCTGTGCCGGTGGCTGCAACTGTGGCATCTCCACGCCACAAGTTGCCCGAGTAATCTGTCGCACCAATATAATTCGGGAATGGTGAATCCTGCCGATCTCCCCCGACATAGACGGTTGTCGGGTTGCTGGGATCGATGCGAATGGAGGCGTGAGTGCCCCCCTGACTTCCGGGCTTGGCTGCGGGGTGCATACCCACCAGTTCTTCCCAATTTCCCCCGCCACCCCATGGGGTCGAATCATTGGTTCCGTTCAAGGTGAAATTCGTCGAATCGACGACTGTAATGGTATGAATGCCGTTCGCACCTGTGGTGCCGGTCACATTAGTAATTTGCACCAAATCGCCATTGTTTAGACCATGGGCGGAAGAGGTTGTGATTTGAATCGGCGCGCCAGGCGTCACATTCGCTATGGTGCCCGACTTAGAGCCAGGAATAAGGGGCAGGTCCATTTGTGTCCACGATGCGCCCCCATTTCCTGAATAAAAAATCCCAACCGACTGACCACTCTGAATGATATTGACAAAAACATGTTGGCCGTAAGAATCTATCTCAATGTTGTTCGTTGTACCATCGATTATCATGGCGTCCATGGCGGCATTGCTCACCTTCGTCCAGGTGGCTCCTGTGTCGGTGGATTTGTAGATGCCGTTTTGCAAGGAACCGCCACTACAGGTTCCTACATAAGTTAGACCAGAATAAAAGACAGCATTATCGGTTGGATTTCCTGCCAGATCAAAAGCCATGCCCGGAGGGCCAACCTTTACAAAACTGGCGCCCGTATCGGTGCTACGAAATAAACCCAGTTCGGAACAGGCGAAGTTGTCTGCGGTATTGACGGAAGCCAAAATGGTGCTGCCCCGAGGCGCAATGCCCGAAATGTTTTTGCCAGAAAGTGAGTTCAGTGGATGCCAAGTGGCGCCTCCATCGGTCGTGCGCAGCAAACCATCGCGAGGCCCGCCACGGCTGGCAAAAGAACTATAACGGGCAAAACCCGCCACCAGCGTCTCGTGGGTGGCGTCTGTAGGATCAAATTCCAAGGCGCCAATAGACATGGAACTTGCGGAATCAGTTTGTGGGATCCAGGTGGGGTTCGTCGCCGTGGCATTCGTGGTCTTCCAGATGCCGCCATTGGTGGTGCCGATGTACATGATATCGGCATTGGTTGGATGAGCAGCCACGGTGTGAATTGCCCCCACAACAGGCCTATTGGTCATGGTGCTGCCTTCAACCTGTCCATTGTTTGCAGGGCTAAACCCCTGAGGCAACCAAACGCCCCCTGTCACCGCCAAGGGAGCATGAGAAGCAGGTTGGGAAAAAACGGCTTGTTCACCGCCGAGTTGATCTGGATCCGGATTATCATCGGGCAGAGTCGGGGGTGGAGGCCCTTGGGTCGGATCTGAATTAAGCCCATATACAAGGCTCCCAGATAAATTCCCCAAGAATAACAATGAGATGACCAGAAGAATTGTCAGCGCTCCAAAGCGCCATAGCCGATTTGTCAACATGATGAAAACTCCTCATTAATGTAATGCGCAAATAAAATTATAAGGCGAGGTATGCAGGGCAACGCTGAACCCAAATGAGAGCATCAGTTCTCGGTCATATTGGACATGAACCCTCCGTGTCAATAAAAAGACAACTTCAGTTTTGTTGAAGATTTAAATTTAAAATAACTGTGGGGATGATTTATGCCCCACCACATATTCATCTTTTTGGAAACAGATCGAACAGCCTTCAGTCCTTCACAAAAGGTCCACTGGCGCCTCTTGGAGTTCCAAAAGCAACGTCCCTGATATCCAACGATGCAAAATCAACTACGAAATAATTCGCATTGATTTTAATACACAATCAATATTGATGCAACAAAGTAGTTGATGATGGGAGCGTTTCAGTTTGAGGGCGCTTTTATTTTTTGGCCGGGCGGATTACGAATCCGCCCTGGGGAGCCCCGCTTCGGAGCCGGATTCACAATCCGGCGGGTTTTGCAATGTCTGCCCCAATTTTGAAACGCACCCGTTGATGATGGGAGCGTTTCAATATGGGAGATTACACGATCAGGCGGCGTGTTGTTTGATAATATCCGCCAGGGCCTCAGGTAGGCGCACAGGTTGGCCATCGTGGGTGATGCACACGTGCTTAGTGCAGGCCATCACCAAACGCTCCCCCTGTTCATTGCGAATATCATAAGACAAAGTGATGGCGCGACTTCTCACTTCCTCCACCCACGTATACACCGTCACCATTTCATCATACACCGCCGGATGGTAGTAGCGGGCGCAGACTTCGGTGACGGTTAGATAATACCCCATTTTCTCGAATTCGCCATAGGGCAATCCTGATTCCCGCAGCCAATCAGAGCGTCCCAACTCGAACCAGGGGATGTAGCTGCTATGATGGACAATGCCCATAGCATCTGTTTCAGCGTAGCGGACGCGCAATTTAGTTTCAGAGATATGACCTTTTGGTTTTAATCGTTGCATGAAAACCTCGCGGAATAACGAAAGATGATAAACTCGATGTGCGGTTTTCGCAGATCGATCTCATCCAAATTCATTTTAAAAGGAACGATGGAGCAAGTGTACAGTAGCGCTTTTCGGGGAAGAAAAGTCGAACTGGAAACCCAGCGTACGCGCCAGGCACAAAAGTAACCGGAATAGATGGGAATGTCAAAAAATTGTCCTCGGCTTCAGCGCAACGCCTAGGTATCTTGATGTAAGATTCCCGCCACAGGCAACAAAGAGAGGCGCTCACCTTGCGTTAAAGAACATTGTCACAGGATAATAGCCAGGCTATGAGCGTCTATGCGATCGACGAAAAGAAACTCACACTGAGCTCTCATCACTTTGACAAGATGTCAGCAGAAGAGATACGCGCGTTGATCTGCCAGACGGAAATTCTTCATGATTTGCCCCGGCAGACCTGCGATGCGTTGCTGGCGTCCGGGCGTATTGTGCAAGCGCCCGCGGGTGCACATCTTTTCGATCAAGGAGAATCGGCTGAACGTTGTTATGTGCTGCTTTCAGGCGAAATTAAGTTGTTGTTGCTCACGCCTGAAGGGAAGCGTGTGATCATTGACATTATCGGTCCAGGCATGCACCTGGGTTTTTTTGTGGCGCTTACAGAAAATGTGTATCCGATTTCGGCAGAACCCGTTGAAGCCAGCTATCTTTACAGCTGGGATGCTATGATTCTTCGTGGCATAATCCTGGATACGCCGCGACTCATCTTGAATGCCCTATCGGCATTGACGAAACGGGTAATGTGTCTGCAAAACAAGGTTCAACATCTGGCTACAGAACGCGTGGAACAACGCATTGCCCACTCGCTATTGACATTGGCCCATCATGTAGGGAAGGAACTGGATGAAGGTGTTTTGATCAATATGCCATTAACGCACCGCGATTTGGCGGAGATGTCAGGAACGAACATCTACAGCGTGTCACGAATTTTGCACAAATGGGAAACGCACGCCATCATCGAAACTGGACGAAAGCGAGTTGTATTACGCTCACCCGAGCGGCTACCGTGTCATGCCGCGAAAGAATAAGACATTATTATGGCCCATCAACGGACTGATTGAGCAATCTCGCCAAACAGACCACGAACAGAGACGCAGGTGGACGAAAGGACGAAGATGTCTATTGCCTATGTTCATCCTATCGTCTCGTGGTCCGTGGTTGAGTTGGAAGCGCAAGCTGCCTCGTTCGGGAATATCGGCTGGCAAGTGTGTAGCAAGAGTTACTTAATTTCAGATTCATGTCATCAACTATTTGAGAGGTGGAGGAGAATCACGTGGCGAAACTATCATTCAGGCCCGGCCGCCAGGGGGATGTTAAAGCCGGCAGCCTCCTGAGTTCCAAAAACGCCAGAATAAATTGCCGGACAATACAAAGCTGAAGTGTTGAATCGGAGGAAGGGAAAAATCAGAAATTTCTTAAGCGAAGTTGCATTATCGCAAAGACACGGCAGCAAATCTCATGTAAAATTAATGTTAATCACGTGTAGCTTATTCGCCATTCATCTAATCGAGCGCATATTAGCCATTCGCCATCATTATCTGCAAACAAATGAGAGACTTCCTTCAACAACTCCCCAAATGGCTGCGCACCCTGATTATCATTGTGGTTGTGGGCATTGTGGCGATGACATTCGCTTATCTCTCGTGGGTCATCACCGATGAAGGCCTGAACCGCACTTCTCATGCCGAATTTTGTGCTCAGTGCCACACCATGAAACCTTTTTGGGCCGCCTATGAAAAGGACATTCATGGTGGTGCATCTGAATTCGGCGTTCAGGCATCCTGCACAAACTGCCATCTCGATAACAGCAGTTCATCCGCATATTTTGTCAGCAAAGCGGTGAAAGGGTTGCATGATCTTCGGGTGGAATGGTTTACTGATACGAGTCAAATCGATTGGGAGGCCATGCGCGAAAGGCGGGAAGAGTATACTTATGACTCAGGCTGTTTGAGTTGTCATGGAAATTTGCTAGAGGCAACCAAACGCAATCCCAAGGCTTATTTGCCGCACAAAGAATATTTCGCAGGTGAAACAAATAAACACTGCGTCTCGTGTCATCAACACGTCGGTCATCAAGATATGTCTTATTACATTGCCAACCCCGATGCAGCATACTGAGGAGGAATAACTATGAAACGACCTGGTAAATGGAGCATTCTCGTCCTCGTGATCTTGGGAGTGCTCATCGTCGGCTCGCTCGCAGGCTGCGCCCCAGCACAAGAGCCGCTCTCCACCTCACAACAACAGGAAGTAACAACCTCGGCGCCTCCACCAGCGCCTGTCAGCCCCAAACCCATTGTTGTCGAGGTGAACCGTAATGTCGGTTCCATCAATCCCGCCAACAGCCTAGCCATCACCCGAGGCATGGACGAAGTGGCGCAGGAATGTATCGACTGCCACAAAGATGAAACGCCGGGCATCGTCAACGATTGGCGTGAGAGTCGTCATGGACATGTGGGCGTCAGCTGCCTCGACTGCCACATGGTCGAGAAAGATGATCCCACCGCCACTCAGCACGAGACGCTCATCGGCACCGACACCTATATTTCGGCGCTGGTTCCGCCCAGCCGCTGCGCTGAATGCCATCCCAACGAGGCGGAGGAGTTTGATCATAGCGGACATCATCGGGCGGCGCTGCAGGTGGAAAGTAAAGACGCCATGCAGACCTTGATCCATCACCACGAAGGCCAGGACAACCCCGAATTGAACAACGCTTCGCAAGAAACGGGTTGTATGCAGTGCCACGGCATTCGCATCGAGCTGGATGCCGAGGGCAATCCCACGCCCGAGACCTGGCCTTCCTCCGGCATTGGCAACATCTATCCTGATGGCAGCGTGGGCAACTGCACCGTTTGCCACACCCGCCACAAGTTCTCTATCGCCGAGGCTCGCAAGCCCGAAGCCTGCGCCTCCTGCCACCTGGGCCCAGATCATCCCGATATCGAGATCTACGAGAACACCAAGCATGGCCAGATCTACGCTGCCGAAGGCAACACTTGGAAGTGGGACAGTGCGCCCGACGCCTGGGAACCGGGCGACTACCGAGCGCCTACCTGTGCCACCTGCCATATGAGCGGCATCGGTGAACTGTCGACCACCCACAACGTCTCTGAGCGCCTGTACTGGAACTTGTGGGGCAAGCGCTCCGGTGTACGCAATACGCCCGATCCCATGAGCCCGTTGACTGGCGATGGCGAGCAGGGCCGGGCCAAGATGAAGATGGTCTGCACCCAGTGTCATTCCGAGCGCATGACTGACTCCTACTTCTCGCATGGCGACAAGGCTGTCAAACTCTATAACGAGGCCTACTACGATCCGGCGCTGGCCATGTTGAAAGACCTGAAGGAAAAAGGCCTACTCAAAGAAAATCCCTGGGCCGACGAATTCCAGAAGATTTACTATCATCTCTGGCACCATCAGGGACGTCGGGCCCGCCAGGGCGCAATGATGGGCGCTCCCGACTGGGCGCACTGGCACGGCTTCTTCGAGCTGCAACAAGACCTGTACCGTATGAAAGACATCTACAACTATCGCATCGAGAACAACAAGATCGAGGAACCCTAAACCCTCATCTTCCGCGAACATTCTAAGCCCCTGATGTAGGCCCGACATCAGGGGCTTTTTCATGTCAACAAAATCTCATATCGACACCTCTCGCTCTGAACACAATCCGTCAGCGAGCGAAGATATCACCTCTGAGAGATGCAAATCTAATCTTGGCGACTGGCGCTAACTGACCTACAATTATCGACCATGAGCAATCTTTCCTCACGACAACGATCTATTCTCCTGTGGCTCGGATTCTCAATTGTCCTTGTTGTGGCCGCATTCTTCCGGCTGTGGCAATTGCATACCATTCCGCCAGGCCTGTTTGGAGATGAAGCGGCAAATGCACTGGATGCGCTGGATGTGTTGGAGGGACGCGGGCAGGTTTTCTTCCCCCATAATTATGGACGGGAGGGGCTGCACATGTGGATTCTCGCGGGAATCTTCAAATTGATGGATGTAACGCCCTACGCCATTCGATTGCCATCGACCATCGCCGGCGTTATTACCGCCCTGGCCGCATATTGGTTGGGCTATGAAATGTGGATTGCGCCTCTGCCCACGAATAGCGACACGCGACTTTGGCTCAGCAATTGGTTGATAGCGTTGAGTGCGGGCCTATTCACTGCGATTTCATACTGGCACATCCACTTCTCGCGATTTGGCATCCGCCTAGTGTTCACGACAGCCATGGCGGCATTGACCATGGCCTCACTATGGCGCGCCATCAATACAGATCACCGCCGTTGGTGGGCGCTGAGCGGATTGTTCATGGGCTTAGGCGCCTATTTCTATATCGCCAGTCGCTTTATTCCGTTACTCGTCGGCCTCTTCTTGGGCGGATGGTTGTTATTGAGTTGGTTGCGAATGAAGCCAGAACCAGTCATCACCAACGCCAAACGTTTCATCATCCATGGCGCCATCCTGTTTGCCGTTGCAGCGTTAACTTTTGCTCCCCTGGGACACTACTTTCTCACCCACCCTGGCAGCTTTACCCAACGCTCCAGCGAAGTATCCGTATTCAAGAATGGTCTTGATGCCCATGCCATGCAGATCATCGGCAGGAATATTGTGCTGGATTTGTTGCAATTCATCTGGCCAGGACATGGCGATGTCGAACAATTTTACAACCTACCAGGTCGGGCATTATTTTCACCCCTGACAGCGCTTTTAGCGCTGTGTGGGTTTGGCATCAGTTTCAAAAGATGGCGTCAGATGAAGTACGGCTTTTTGCTCCTCTGGTTTTTTGTGATGGCCAGCCCCGCCTTTATGGTGGCGGATCGCGCCCCAACTATGTCACGAATGTTGGGTGTAATCCCGGGGGTGTTTTTCTTCCCGGCCATCGGCCTAGAGACTGCGCTAGCCTGGTTGGGAGAGCGCCTAACATCTCTAACGTCACGGCGTAAAGCCGTTCTCCTCGGCAGCCTGGCCATTCTGGCCTTTATCCTGCCAGCGGCTCATACCTACCGCGATTACTTCTTACGGTGGGGCCCGTCAGACGCCACGGCAGACATCTTCGAAACCGACATGACCACAGCCTGGCGTTGGCTTGAGACACATCCAGCAAAAGGGCCACTCTATGTCTCCGCAGATATCTACATGCACCTGAGCTTCATCCTGCCCTACGAACAGGTGCCGACCACCCAGTATTTTACCCGTCGCGATCCAAACCTGCACTGGTTCGACGCCAGACGCTCCTGGCCTCTTCCTAAGCCGCAAAGTAAAACGACCATCATTGTGGGCAACTCAGCCATGCCGCCCGACTTCATCCAGAACCTGCTGCACCTTAAACTAACGCCCATCGGCAAGGGTGCAGCCTACTTGGCCAAGACTGGCGTTTATATCGATAAACAAGCAGACGTCTGGTTTAACACACAATTGGGGCTCGTGGAACAGGTTGTCATTCCTCCCACAGGAGATGAAACCATGGGCGTCATTTTACAAATTTGGCGAACTCAGGGTCCCCTCTTCGAGGAACTCGCCCCATACCAAATACAAAGTGCGCTCCTTGGTCTTGATGGTAAGCAACTGGTGCAGGTCACCGACGAGATAGGCATGCGCCCGCCCGAATGGGAAGTCGACGGCGCATTTGTCACCTGGCAACACATTCCATGGCCCCAAGACGCTGACATCACAGGCACGGTGCTGCGTGTGGTCCCCAACGATCGCCCTCCCCTTCAACCCAAAAATTCCACCGACGGCTGGGTTCAACGGCCTCTCCGCACCTGGGGGACAATCATTACCCCCTAAACAAATCGACCGCCCCAAAATTTTTTGGAGCGGTCAGAGCGCTGAGTATCATTTGCAGGCTACGCAGCAGACGCCTCAGAAGCCGCAGCATCGTCGGCCTTCAACTCCTCGACGATCTCCTCACTTACCTGTTGGTTTTTCTTTAACTGGATCTGAATTTGTTCCATCTTTTTATTCATCTCCGCCATACCTTGTTCATACGTTTGTTGCAATCGTTGTAGATCCAGATTGGCGCGTTGCTGAATATCGCCGCGGAGTTCCTGCCCGCTCTTAGGAGCAAGCATCAGACCAAACAAAGCGCCAACAGTGACGCCCAACACAAAATACAACATATCCTTCATCGCAATACCTCCTTGGTTCACTTTAATTCCATGATAGACTGGTGATTGTGGCAATCAAGCTGCCGTTGTTGTTCTATTCGCAACTGATGACTCATTGCGAACGAATTTATGTAGATCAAAATGGATTAAACCGTGCAGACCGGATACGTCATCCGACGGCATTTGTTAACGCCAAACCCGCCGGAATACAAACCTGGCCAAACACAATGGAATAATATTGAGATCCACTGAGAACAATTCTACCGCAATTATATCAGAACCGCAACGCCTCCCTCCCTCAGGGTGCGTTTCAAAATTGGGGCAGACATTGTAAAACCCGCCGGATTGCGAATCCGGCTCCGAAGCGGGGCTCCCCAGGGCGGATTCGTAATCCGCCCGGCCAAAAAATAAAAGCGTCCCCAAACTGCAACGCACCCCTCCCTCAGACGCGAGGTGCGTTGCAACGTTGCGGCAATCTATCAACGATATCGGTCACAACCCAGGCTGGAGTGGAAAAAATACTCAATCGAGTCAGTCCATCATCGTCTCCACAAGCCCAGTCGGGCTGTACGAAAAGTGGGAATCGTCGATGTCTGCGCCCTACTCCACTGACTACACGTCTATAGCAGACCAGACGTTTATCGATAAAACTTCACGTCGGCTTTTTCCAACGTGGCCAATCCCTCACCGATCTCAGATTCCACTGAAGCAAGATAAGCCTCAAGACGATCTCGAGTATCCACGATTTCAACGACCACAGGAAGATCGCTGGAAAGCCGCAAAATGCGTGCTGTGTGAATCCGGCTTTTCCTGCCGAATCCCATCAGACCGCGCAGCGCAGTGGCCCCGGCCAGCTCCTGCCGCTTGGCTTCCTCCACCAGCCATTCGTACAAAGGCCGCCCATGGGCGCGATCGCTTTCGCCAATGAAAATACGCAACAGACAGCCATTCCGTTCAAATTCCATGCAGCTAACTCCCTAAAACAAATGCCAGAGTCTGGCCCAACCATACAGCAACGAGCCCAAAAAGAACATTGCTGACGATATTCAACAAGGCGGGCGTGGTGGCGCCATCGGCAAATAGATTGAATGTCTCATTGCTAAAGGTTGAGAATGTCGTAAACGCACCCAGGAAACCGATGAAAATAAGCAAGCGGATCTCCGGGCTAAAGACATTGTGAACGAACGCGTAACGAACCAGAAAACCTAGTATGAAGCTGCCAATAACATTGACGGCCAGGGTGCCATATGGAAAATTGATAGAATGACTGAGCGCTTGCACCCAGCCGGCAACAAGATAACGCGTGACGGCTCCAAAAAAGCCGCCCAAACCAATAATGAGTAGACGTGTCACATTTTCTCCGAAAAATAAAATCTCCGGCATGCCGGTGCATCCATCTTAGCCAAGTTATCGATGAACTCAAAATCTGCAAGCGCCCGCAAGAGAGAGGAGCAGGATTCGTAACCAGAACAGTGGGGAGTATTTCAATTTCGGGCAATTTGTCTACAGATGCACTGGCCGAGTGAACTATGGCTGGAAAGCAAAAAGCGCCCCTATTTTGAAACGCGCCCAACGACGGTCTGCGAATTATCCGGGTGAAGGCAGGATGCGCACTATTGCTGGCGATCTTGCGGCCCCAAGACCTGTTATTTTCAGAACAAGAACAACATAGAAAGTGATGACGCATGCTCCTTGACGCACAGCGCCACAAAACAGCATGTTTGTTTTTTGCCATTTTCGACCAATGCCAGTAAAATGGAAGGCTGTCGCGTCCGCAAGGTTTTTGCGCGCGATTTTCTTTGAATGCTGCACAACTTTTATCTCTCGCGGAGCCTATTCATGGCCAATCCAGAGAAAGTCCATAGATTCCACGCCCTCTCCCAAGGCGCGATCGCCGAAGATGTGCGGGCGGAAACGGTTCACATCGAACAAAGCGGCGCAGCAACGGTTGAAGCGGAAACCGTAACCGTATCTCAAGGCTTCATCCAGTCCGCTACCGCCCAACAGATATTAGTCGAAGAAGGCGGCATCGGTCAGGTACGAGCTCGAGAGGTGACCGTCAATATGGGCGGTATCGGAATCGTCCAGGCCGAGCATGTCAAGCTTAGAGATGGCGGCGCAGGAGCCATTGCTGCTCAAACCATCGAGGCTTCCCAGGTTCAGACGGGCGTTCTTCTGGCGCGACAGGTGAATGGCGATGTCACAGCTGCAATTACCGAACGCACAGCTGCTATTTTTGGGCTCGTCGCTGGAGTGACGGCTGGCATGATATTGTTGCTCTTAAGACGGCGCTAATTTTCTACCAACAAATCAAATCTCACCCGATGCCAATGCATCGGCAAAACTCGCACCAAACAATCTTCTATCGAAAATAGGGAGTCATCAAATATCATGGATTATGTATTGAATGTCGAACCAAGAACTGAAAGCGGGCGTCATGTCAAACATGTGCGCGCGCAGGGCTATGTGCCGGCGGTGCTTTATGGCCAAGGACAGGACGCGGTCTCTATTCAATTTCGAGAGATCGATCTGGTCCGCATTCTGAGAAGCGGCGGTTATAGCCAGCTTATCGGATTGACAGGCCTGGAAAAGAAACCGGTCAACGCCTTGATCAAAGAAATCCAGCGTCATCCCGTCCGCCGCACCATCCTGCATGTCGATTTTTATAAAGTGCAGATGGATGTTAAAATCCAGACGGACGTTCCAGTCCACATGGAAGGCGAGTCGGAAGCAGTTAAGGGCGGTGCGGTCATCATCCACCACATGGACACGATTCCGGTGGAATGTCTTCCCGGCAATATCCCAGAATATCTCATAGCCGATATGAGCAAATTGGAGACACTGGACGATGCGATCACCATTGCAGATTTGCCCGTGCCCGAAGGGGTTGAAATTCTGGCGGAACCAGAGGCCCCGGTCATTAGTCTGACTATTTCTCGCAAGCTTGCGGAAGATGCGGCCTTCACAGAAGAAGGTGAAGGGGAAGGGGAAGAACAAGCCGAAGAGGGTGCAGAGGAATAAGAGTTCGCCTCGCTCCCTGAAGAAAAGCGGACAGGTCAGATTTCAAGCCTGTCCGCTTTTGATTTTATGGCGCACTCAGCGTTCCCGCCCAACCAACTGCATCACAAGCGATGACAGTAACGCCAGGGACTCGTCGTCGCCTTGCACCACATCAAGGGCATCGAGTGCAGCCTGGGCATGCGCTTTACCGTGAGACTCAGCATAAACGCGGGCATCCAATTCATCCAACAGCGACAGCACCAAGGGAATTTCATCGGGCGAGAGAGCACGAGGACGGGCGTAAATGGTGCGGAGAGCATCGCCCGCCGGGCCAGGCTGCGTCAGTGCATAGAGCACGGGCAGCGTTTTCTTACGAGTGATGATGTCTCCCGTTGAAGATTTCCCGGTCTGGGCTTCTTTACCCCAAATGCCCAAAATATCATCCTCGATCTGAAAGCTGATTCCCATTTCATAGCCAAATGTACGAAACGCCTGCAGCCAAGGACTTTTGGCGACGATCGCCCCCAGCAAAGCCGAAGCCGAAAGCAAAGCTGCAGTCTTGCCCGAAATCATCGTCATATATTCTTCAAGACTGACATCGTTGCGCGTCTCGAAGCTCATATCAAGAAATTGCCCCTCGGTCAATTTTCGGCAGGTCTCGTCGAAAGTTAGCATGGCATCCAACACAAGATGCGGATCAAGCGCGCGTTCTCGCAGACGCAACATTGCCAGATGCGCCAATACAAACATGGCGTCCCCGGTATTGATGGCCTGGGCTTCGCCCGCCCACGACCAGACGGTGGGTCGATGGCGGCGGGTTAGACTGCGATCCTCGATGTCATCATGCAATAGTGAGAAGTTGTGCAGCAGTTCGACAGCGGCCGCAGCAGGAAGCGCATCTGCAGGATCACCGCCCGCGGCCTGGCATGCCAGGAGCGTGAGCAAGGGCCGGATGCGTTTGCCCTTGGGCGCATTTTCAGGTTCCCCCTGCCGGTTTTCCCACCCCATGTGATAGCGCATCATGCCATACAGGGGCTGCAGAGCAGGTGGCTCGCCACTCAACAAGGCGCGCATTTCCGATTCGATGAAAGGCAGCCATTTCTGACTAAATTGTGCGAATGTAATCATATTGGCTTTTGGTCATAACTCCTGAGAAAGCGGCAACCAATCAAAACGAGTGGTTCCAGCGCTTGGGGAAGAATTCATCGACAATGAGGCGGCCTGGCTCACGCAATGCTTCCAAATCGGCTGCACCGCTAACGAACATGGCCACACGCAATTCGGACACGATGGCTTCGATCTCCGCGCTCACCGCCTCGGCGCTCTGGGCCGCAGCCCGCAAAAAAGGAGCCGCCATGCCCACCAGTGCGGCCCCCAAGGCCACGCCCTTGGCGACATCGATGCCGGTTCGCATTCCGCCGCTGGCGAACAAAGTCAGCTCAGGCAGCAAATCGCGAACAAGAAGCAAGGATTCGGCGGTGGGAATGCCCCAATCGGCAAAGGTGCGGGCCAAACGCCGCAACAGAGGATTGGCGCTACGATGATATTCCACCTCCGACCAGGATGTACCGCCGCTTCCCGCTACATCGATGGCGGCGACGCCGGCATCAGCCAGAAATCGGGCGCTCTGAGACGAAATGCCCCATCCCACTTCCTTGGCAATGACAGGCACAGGCAACCGGCGACATACTTCCTCGATCTTCTTGGCCAGTCCTGCCCACTGCACATCGCCACCGGGCTGCACAGCCTCTTGCAACGGATTAAGATGCAAAATCAAACCATCTGCCTCCACCATCTCCACCGCACGCAAACAATCGTCGATCGCATATCCCATGTTGAGTTGCACCGCCCCCAGATTGGCAAACAATAAAATGGAGGGAGCCACGCGCCGCACCTGGAATGTGTGCGCCAGGGCGGGCGATTCCAGAGCCACGCGTTGCGAGCCTAATCCCATGGCAATGCCCGCATGCTGCGCAGCCTCGGCCAAATGCAGATTGATGCGCTCAGCTTCCTTTGTGCCGCCAGTCATCGAAGAAATCAGCAACGGCGCCCGGAGTCGTTTGCCAAATAAAGTGACATCGGTACAAACATCTTCCAGATTTAATTCGGGTAAGGCTTGATGAACAAAACGGAAATACTCAAATCCAGTGGTGAGATGAGGAAAAGAAACATCTTCTTCCAAATTGATGCGGATGTGATCCGCCTTGCGCTGGCTGTGCCGTTCAGACATATTCCGACTCCTGTCGAAAGTGTAATGGGGCACGAATATCATGTCAAATCCCCACCGATTCGATGTAAAGGATGCCAATCCCACAGGCGTCCATGGTTTCGAACGATTCACATAACTCTTCATCATCCGGTTCGAGCAACATCCATCGCCCGAGCGATCTTCACCTGCATCGCGAGTTTAGCATGGTGGCCGAGTCATCCCCGTCGATGTTGATTTGTGATGGCGCTTGGCGTTATGCAAGGACTCTGCTACAATTCTATTGGCCTCAATCAACGTGTGAATCGATATTTCCACGCCAAAGCACGTCAACGAACGATGCGTAGATGACAGTGTACATTGCATCATCGGGCCAAATAATCTCTGAATCGTTATCTGGCAACCTGGCACAAATTTCATGTTCATGCTTGCTGCCGATTGAAATCAGAACTGAGGACCTGCGGCCGCCTGACGACCTGCGTCGACAGCGTCTTGGAGGCCAGATGGCGACACAAATCGGACGAAAAAAGCGTCCCCGCAGGGGGACGAACGGCGCAGCAGGCCATTCCTTTCCGAATCTCCTCCCCCCGCCCGTCTTGGGGCGGAGAAGGAAATAAAGGAGGGGGCACAGCCCCTAGAACCGAATTCATTCGGCCAGTGACAGCAAACAAAGCTAATTTCAGTCGATCACGATTTGCCATGATGTGCAGAGCCGGATCCGTGATCCGGCGGTGATTCGAGCGCCAAACCCGCCGGATTGCGAATCCGGCTGGACACATACTCTTGCAATCGTAATCTACTGAATTTGTGTCAGGTAACCAGAATCGTTATCATCCTCTTGCATACAACTTGTTAGCGGTCCACCGCGACCACTACTGCATTCCTTACACACAGAGAACAATACAATGACCCTTGGCGACTGGCGCGACCTCTCACTCATTTTACTATCGATTGAAGCGATGCTCATCGGTCTAATCTACGGCTTGATTTTCTATTACGTTTGGAAAGGTTTTCGCATCGCAACAAGTTGGTTGCGCCTGAGAGGGCTCCCAACAGGGCAACAATTTGCTCGCCAGATCAAAACGATCACACAACGTTATAGCAAGAAAGTTGTACGCCCGGTCGTCACGCTGGAAACCACACTGACGCGAACAGCCCACACGCTGGGCGCCATCACCAACATTCCCAAACAACGCACTTGGAGATCATCAAGATGAATAGGGAACAATCGAAACTCGTTCTCATTTCAACCGTCGTAGGCGCCGCTATTGGTCTGGGCATTGGCGTCGTCTTGGCTGAAACGAAAAAGGAACAACTGATGCTGGCGGAAAAACATGGCAAAGACCAGGTGGTCATTCAACCTGGCATTCGCGAGTGGTTTGCAGTCGCGGTGGCCGCCATCACGCTCATTCGCCAATTGGGCAACATCTTAACCCCCAAAGTTTAGTGTAGGACGGCTTTTTGAATCGTTATCTGGGCTTTCTTTCCAGTTGGAAGGAAGGCCTTTTTTGTTCCGCACCACATTCTAATCAATCGCTAGCTAAATTCTAATGGCATTCTTAGAGTTTATTGTTAAAAAATAACAAAGTGGCTGTCAAATTTTGAGTTCGCTTGCATCAGTGTATTGGCAATGCTCGAAGCATGTACAAATGCGCCATGCGGCGTTAGCATTATGCGCCAGCCGCCTTGCCGAGCCAGATATTTACTCTGGCGGGCAAACCTACAATCTTTCGTATGAGGAGACAATAATGATGGCAAACATCCATTTCGAAGCACTTGAACTTGAATTGATTGGAGATGACGAACGAGGATACGATTTTATCACAGCGGAAGAAATTTCTTCCCTCAAGGAATTCACTTCTGATCAGGGCGTTTTAAGCCTGTACCTGGATATTCGCCCCGCAAAGTTGCAACATGAGCCATTGGCGTTACGATATAAAAACCTGCTAGCATCGATGCGAGAACATATCACCGATCGAAATGAACTTCTGCGTTTCGACGCAGTAGCGGCCGACATCGGCAAATTGTTGGAAAACAACTACAACCGTCCACGCGGACGCGGGCTGGTGATTTTCGCTGCACCTCAAAAATTCTCCCCAAAGGGAGATCGTTCGGTCAAATATGAAAAATTATTGATCTACCATCTGCCGGAACCACCACGCGATTTTTTGGCTTGGGGCAAGCTGCCTGTTCTCACCCAGTTACTCATCCAACTTGATGAACATGAACCCACAGGCGTAGTCTTGGCCGACCGGCGACGGGCGCGATTTTTCATCTTTTACATGGGTGAGGCGGCTGAATACAACATTGTCGAAGTAGATGAAACGCCCGCCAAGACCAAAGCTCTGGGATGGGGGGCGCACAATCACGAACAGTGGCAAGAAGAGCATTACCGTCAGCATTTCCGCAATGTCGCTGCGCTAACTGATGTTATCGCCCGCAAAGCTGGCTGGAAATGGCTTATTCTGGCCGGCCCCGATGAAGTTCCCAACGAATTGGCGGAGCATCTTCCCAAACGATTGGTGGATAAATTGATAGGCAGCACGGCACTGCCGTTGAATGTCACCTATAATGACGTACGTGATAAAGTTGCTGCGTTTGTTCAAGAAGCTGAAAAGAAAGAGGAAAGGAAAACGCTTGAGAAATTTGTAGGAGAACTGGCACGCGGCAACGGACGAGCTGTAGCGGGGCTGGCGGATACCACCTTGGCAGCGCAACAGGCCCGCATCGCTACGTTGCTGTTCCCACCCGATTTCACGCACCGGGGCTGGCAATGTCAGTCCTGTGGCGGCCTTATGGCCGATTTGACGGAGACGCCCCCTGGAACATGCATTTACTGTGGAGGCCCCCTGGAAACAGTTCCTGATGTGGTGACATTGGCAGCTGCCCAGACGTTGGATATGGGCGGGCATGTAGAGGTCGTTCGAGATGAAGAGAATCAGACGATTCTCAAGACGCATGGCCATATCGGAGCGCTACTCCGCTTCTAAATCCCACAGACGCCTTCAAACAAAAGGGCCGGAGAGCAAGAACTTCCGGCCTTTGTTTGCGTTTCCGCCACAACAATTTATGTCAATCGTTATTTACAGATGACGAGCCAGGCTCATGCTCATCCTCCGAAAACGCGGTAACATCAAAAGTTTCTTCATCCATCTCTGGGGGGTCCGGCATCGCGTCTTCTGAAACCGCTGGTTCCGATTCCATCACTTCAGTCTCAACGACGGCGTCACCATCCTCCGGCGTAACCGCAGTCTCATCCACCTCCAATTCCCCATCCGCAAGGGCGATGATCGGAGGCTCGGTGGGCAAAATCGGCGTCACCACCGCGAGAAGATCATCCTCATCTAATGGGGTCGGATGCGCCTCATGGGACTCAGACGCTTCCGGCTCTGCCAACGGCTCCTCCGCTTCGGAAGGAACGGGTAAAAATGGCTCACTCAATTCCTCCGCGCCTATTTGGTGTACTGACTGCGCTGAAGTCTCTAGCGTCAGTGCTCGTCCATACACCTGAGCCAATAACCCCACCTGCTCCAAAGGCATCACCCGCCGAATAGGAGTTTCTGTGCTTTCCCATAATTCGTGCAGCGCCGGAAAATCCCATTCGGCAGTAACCACGCCTTCAGCCTGGGCGCTGCCCAATTCTGTCATCACGCCAGTAAAGCGGGAAGTGAAATCAAGGGGGGCGAAGATCGTACTTTTACCCAAGAAAAGCGGT
>CAZYSY010000254.1:0-16922 GCA_964650295.1 uncultured Caldilineales bacterium
CTACTAACGTACCCGACTTCAATCACCACAAAGGCACAAAGACACTAAGAACACCAAGAATTTCAAAGCTTTTTCTTTTCTTCGTGCCTTTGTGGCTTCGTGTCTTCGTGGTTTCTAGCCGGGCTACCTTAGTAGTAACCCGAAATAAACAAAGACAGCATCATCCTCCGTCAATGTTCGTCCCATCGCCCTTTCGTCCGCTTATCGAACGGCGTATCCAAGCATTAACGCCCGTTTTTTGGCTCTCAGAAGAATCTCCTGCGGAATAACTCGTTATTTGCACCACCCTATAAGGCAAGTTGCCGTCCACAATTGATGAGGTGATTAATGTCCATCGAACAAATTAAAATTCAGGCCAGAGAACGCATTTGGAAAAGCATTGCTCAAAGCGGGCAATCTATTTCCTCAATCCCTCAAGAAGAGCTCGAAACGCTCATCAACGCCATTCTCGACGGAGTCCTGGTGCTCATCGACGAATCTCTGGAAGATGCGGGGCTGCCAGGCCGTCAGGACATTGCAGGCGACTCCTTGCTGCAGAGTGATGAGCAACTCCTCTGGGAGGGACGTCCATTTCTTTCTGTCTTTACCCATTACCAGATTACCAGCGAACGCGTGCGCATCATCCATGGCGTGCTTGGGCGCAGTCGTGACGATATCGAACTCATCCGCATCCAAGACATCGACTTCGAGCAAAGCCTGACCGAACGCGCATTAGGCATTGGCGATATCATGATTCGTAGCGCCGACCCGTCGTTGCCCGAAACCCGATTAAACAATATCAAGAACCCAACAGAGGTGCATGAAATTTTGCGTCGCGCCATGCTCAACGCTCGCAAGCGTTTTCGTTACAGCGTACAAGAAGAGATGTAACGAGGTGCAGCCATCTTTCCTGGCAGTGTCTGATGGCGATTTATCGCACTACGCGCGAAAAATTCATCATAATTTCTTGTTTGCCCCACAAACGTTCGTCAAAACCAGTAAAAACAAACCCGTGGGCAAGGTAAAAATCAATCGCAGGATGATTTTTTGTGCTTAGCGCAATCTCGAAATTGCGTAGCTTGCGCTCACGCCCCCATTCGATGGTGCGTTCGAGCAAGGCCGTACCAACGCCCTGCTTTCTAAATTCGGGAGCCACCACGTGTCGACGGATGAAGCCAACCTTATCTTCAGGCGAGAGGCTGACATGGATATATCCCAAGATCTTGTTACCCCGTCGGGCTGCATAGATGCCATCGCCACGCTGCCAGGCCTTGGTCAGATCTCGATCTTCTGGCGGAGTGGCAACGGTCATGGGGCGAGGCAAATAGACCAGATGAAAATGCACCTGAATTCGATTGTCTTCAGTTTGCATGTGCATTTGCCAGACGCGTTGCGTGGTAAAGGAAGCATCCAGCTTGGCGCACTCATTGAGATCATGTAGTGTGGGACGACGAATGTAAATCACGGGATTTTTCCTTGGAGAACTTCATTCGGGCGGAGCAAGATGAGATAGGGCGGATGAAAGACTCATACCTCGTCTTATGACGTAGGTGGGAATTTGACTGGCCCAAAGCTCGGCCAGGACCGGGCGATAGGATGGCGTCGGGCCAAAGGTGGAGGCGGCGATGAGCACGGCCGTCACACTGATGCCACTATTTTGATACTCTCGCAAAGCAGCCACCCAGGCATTATCCGCTGCTGCGGAGATCGCCACCACGGTGACGTTTCGATCCAGAAAATGCCGTTCGGCAGTCAAAACTCGATCGAACGAGATGCTTGCAGTGGGCTCGACAACGGCCAACATTTCCAAAATTTTGGTAAATTGCCGGTGTCCTCGTTCCAATTGTAGCACCTGACGCCGAGGGGCGTAAGCCAACAACCCCACCGAACGTCGCTCAATGAGATAACGTTGGGCGATGGATGCTGCTGCAGCTGCGGCGTATTCGATGGTTGCCGGAGGCAGAGCAGGCTCTTTCCGGCGTTGGCGGGACCAAAGCACAGCAGGTAGATCGGCAATGTCTGGGGGCTGCCAGGGTTGCGCCACATGCCAGTTTGCATCCAGATCAAGCATGATCCAAACATCGCTGGTGGGGTCTAACTCGAACTCTTTGACGATCAATCGCCCGGTGCGCGCTGTCGAACGCCAATGAATACGATTGAAGCTATCGCCCGGAGCGTAATCTCGAACCGTGGCGACATTCGTGGTGAGATAGTGGGTGCGATACCGCGCAACCCTTCCCCCTGGCATACGTCCGGGCGGCAAGCGAAAGCCAGGAATATCGTACGTCGCAGGATAAATGATGATGCTCGACTGGCCCGGAACCTTGCGCTGCGATTCGAAAATTCCTAGCGGGTCCCCGCTACGTAATTCGATGGGCCCGAGAACATACCGTCCACGGCGGATGCTGGGCGTGCGCACCACCCACTGGCGCGGCTTCTTGCGTTTGAGCGCGACTAAAACCCGTGATGCGCGATGACCTGGTAAATTGGAGAGATCGTGGATTTCGACCCACAGCTTAGAGAGCCAACCGTGATTGGTCACTTCCAACGACTCCTCCACCAACCTCCCCACCTGGCTACGAGGCGTGCGCACCCGACGCTGGATTTCCAGGCCGCGTAGATTTTGCCGCACCCAAAGCCATGAACCGGCGATCACCAACGTGACAAGATAAAAAGTGTTGTAGAGTAAGTCACGACCGGTGACCAGAGCGGCGGCCAAGCTGAGCAACCAGACAAAAAGAGCAATCCAGGTGGAAACTCGCACGATCCGAAACCAGGAGAGAGAGATCAGGAAGAAGGCTGTGCTCGCGTACCGGGCACTGGAATCGTCTCCAATATCTCACGCAAGATGACATCGGAGCTGATATTTTTAATGCGGGCAGAAGGACTGACAATGATGCGGTGCGCCAATGTCGGAATCGCCAACGCCTTGACGTCATCCGGGAGCACATAATCGCGCTTGCGTATGGCAGCCAGCGCCCGAGCAGTGTGAAACAAGGCCAATGATCCACGAGGACTGGCGCCCAAATACACGTCAGGATGTTCACGTGTGGCCTGTGACAACAGAACGATATAGCTCTTGATCTGCTCGTCCATATAAACGCGTTTCACCGCGTGTTGAGCAGCCATCAACTCCTGACTGGTGACCACTTGTTGCAGGTCCAGGATAGGATGATGATCCTCCTGTGATTTGAGCATGGCGATTTCGTGATGCCGATCTGGATATCCAAGATGAATGCGCATGATGAATCGATCGACCTGCGCCTCGGGCAGCGGAAAAGTTCCCTCATATTCGATGGGATTTTGTGTGGCCAACACCAGAAATGGTCGTTTCATGATATACGTCTTGCCATCAATGGTCACCTGCCGTTCTTCCATGGCTTCCAACAACGCGGCCTGCGTTTTGGGTGTGGCTCGATTGATCTCATCCGCCAGAACAATTTGAGCAAAGATTGGACCTGGACGAAACTCAAACTCCTGGGTTTTCTGATTATAAACTGAAACGCCTGTCACATCGCTGGGCAACATATCGGGCGTAAACTGAATACGATTGAAGTCGCACCCGATCGAACGAGCAATGGCACGGGCAAGCATGGTCTTTCCCAATCCCGGCACATCCTCGATAAGGAGATGCCCTTCACACAACAGCGCCAACATCGTGTATTCGATGGCCTGTTGTTTTCCCAAGATGACATGGGCGACATTGGCGGTGACTCGTTGGACGAAATCATGAACAAGGGTCGTATCTGACATGATAAGTACACTCAAGGTAATTGAATGCAGAGGAAATCAGTGAGAAGCAAATCGCCTCTGAAGATAAGATAACATCAAATCGGAAGGGGGTAATATCCGAATTGTATCACAAAAAAGCATAATTCGGCGTTTATTGAATTTTCCGTCGTAGTTATTTTTGACGGATGTTTGCATTCCGGCTCGTTGCCAAGGTGCGCCCTCGAGCCATTTGACGATAGACGATAGACAACAGAGGACGAAAATCGTTGTTTGTTGACATGAATCATCTGCCCTCCCTGGCCCATCGTCTCTGGGCATTGATAGAAGCTTTTCACTGTCGGTGGCGTCAGTCAAATCCTTACCACGACCGAGTCCTCAACTTGTGCATATATCTATTCTCAACGATATTTCTCTTTCCCCGAAAAATAACTTACAATCTTTTGCAACAACACATCGTCCAATCATGCGCCACAAAAGCACGCAAAGGACGCAGCCGCCAGCACCTCTTCCTAATTCCTTCCTGGCGTCACCGGCGCCCGGGAGCAACTCCCCCCACATCTGACCGACTTCGTGAATCAGGTGCGGCGGCATACCGATCCGCCCCTGGCCGTGGGCTTTGGCATTGTCCCCCCTCAACAGGCCCGACAGGCGGCGCAACTGGCCGTTGGCGTGGTGGTTGGCAGCGCCCTGATGCGCCGGGCCGGCGCTGATCATCCCATTGAAGAAGTCGCTGATCTAGCATCCGCCCTGACTCGGGCCGTTCACACCGTTGATTGAATTTATCCCAAATATCTTCACCAACAACGATTGCATTTTATGACAATCCCCACAGAATCGCCGCCCGAAAAACCTGCCGTGCTAAAACGCAGCCGGGCCAAAATCTGGATGCGAACAGGCATCTTCGTATTTTTTACAGCCATGTTCTCTTTCATGCTCTATGAGGACATCAGCCAGGGCATCTTCCCGCTATGGGCAATTGCCATTATCTTTCTGCCGGCAGTGGGCTTCGGCTTTTGGATGAGCCGATTTGTGCCCATGCAGGTGCACACACACCATCAGCACGTTACATTTTCCTTCGATCGCGTGTATTTCATCCTTATCTGGGCGCTGGTTATCGTCAAAGCGGTAGCAGGCAGACTACCCCACTGGGAGATCGTCGCCGATGTACTCATGGTCACCATCCTCGGCATCATGTCGGGAAGACTGGGCGGCATCGGGCTACGCGTCCGCGGGCTAAAAGATGAACACGGATTCAGAAAAACCTGATCCGGACAAGCTGAAGCCAAAAGCCATCTCACGCAAAGGCGCGGAGCTACAAAGTGAAAAGAAGGCAAAAAAGTCAGGAACAGAGAACTTTTTAGAGAGAAACGAAGATTTTTCTTTATTGCTTCCTTTCGCGGCTCATGTCGCTGTACGTGAATAGTTACAAAAACTCGTAACTACTAACGTACCCGACTTCAATCACCACAAAGGCGCAAAGACACAAAGAACACCAAGAATTTCAAAGCTTTTTCTTTCCTTCGTGCCTTTGTGGCTTCGTGTCTTCGTGGTTTCTAGCCGGGCTACCTTAGTAGTAACAAAAACTCACTGTAAAATACGAAAGCACTCTCTTCTCCACTCATACAACAAACGCATGTTGGCAAAAGTTTTCTCCGGTGCAGTTTTGGGCCTTAAAGGACGCGTTATCGAAGTTGAAGTGGATAAAAGGGGCGGCATGATGGCCCACTTCATCATCGTGGGTTTGCCCGATGCAGCGGTGCAAGAAAGCCGGGTGCGGGTGCGCTCTGCGGTGCGAAATAGCGGGCTTACGTTTCCCATGGGCTCATACACTGTCAATCTGGCTCCAGCTGATATTCCCAAACGGGGACCCGCTTATGATTTACCCATGGCGATTGGCGTATTGGCCGCCACCTCACAAATCCCTCACGATGAGCTATCCAAAGCGATGTTCATTGGCGAGTTGGCCCTGGATGGCAGGTTGCGCCATGTCAATGGCATTTTACCCATTACGGATCTGGCCCGGCGACAAGGTTTCGAGCGCATTTATGTGCCCGCAGTAGATGCAGTCGAAGCTGCGCTCATTGACGGCATCGAGGTTATCCCCGTAGATCATCTCACCCATCTGGTGAATCATATTACGGGCGTGGTTCCTATTCCTCCAAAACCGCATCGCACCAGCGTCGTCTCCCCACCCACGTTCACGACCGATCTTGCCGATATCAAAGGACAAGAACATGTGAAACGGGCGTTGGAAATCGCAGCAGCTGGGGGACACAACATGTTGATGACTGGGCCGCCAGGTGCAGGAAAGACCCTGATGGCGCGCACATTGCCCTCCATCCTGCCACCTCTGAGCCAGGAAGCCGCGCTGGATGTCACCCGCATTTACTCAGTAGCAGACCTGCTCACCTCCGAAAAACCCCTCATCCAACATCCACCGTTTCGATCCCCCCATCACACCATCTCCTACGCTGGCCTCATTGGCGGTGGACGTTGGCCCCGGCCCGGCGAGATCAGTCTGGCCCATCGCGGCGTACTCTTTTTGGATGAATTGCCCGAGTTCGGCAACAAAATGCTGGAGATGTTACGCCAACCATTGGAAGACAAAATCGTCACCCTCTCTCGAGCCACGGGCACCGTCACATTTCCTGCCAACTTTATGCTAGTCGCCAGCATGAATCCCTGTCCCTGCGGCTACTATGGCGATCCAGAACGAGCCTGCACATGCTCCACCGCGGCCATTCGCAACTACCAGAAACGCATCTCCGGCCCCTTGTTGGATCGAATCGATATTCATGTGCAGGTGCCGCGTGTCAAATACGAAAAGCTCACGGACAATAGCCAAGGAGAACCTTCGAGTGTTGTGCGCGCACGGGTGCTCGCGGCCCGAGCCCGACAGACCGCCCGCTTCGCGGGCATCCCTCACATCGACGCCAACGCCGACATGGGCCCCACCGAAGTCCGCCAGTTTTGCCCGTTGAATCGCGAAGCGCACCAACTCATTGGCGCAGCCATGCGCCAGTTACAGCTCAGCGCTCGCGCCTACCATCGCGTACTCAAACTGGCCCGCACCATCGCTGATTTGGCGGGCGAAGAGCGTATCACCACCGTCCACATCGCCGAAGCCATCCAATATCGTCCCCGCAAGAATGAATTCTGGATGGCGTGAACTCACCTTATTTTCAATAAGTGCGCACTTGAAACTTGAGAAAATGACTGCGTATTTTGACGAACATAGACAAGATTGACAAATATTGACGATGGTTCACTTTGCCCACCTTCGTCTTTTCGCCAATCTTCTTCTGAGGAGTGGTAATCCTCTCCAAGGCTCATTTCAAATTCATATCATCAACGACTCAGATTTGACTGAATAATCAGAAAGATGAAATAGAGAATGTAAATCGTGCGAAAAAAACTACATTCCTTCGCAAAAACCAATAAAACATTATGGGGAGCGGCTTTGGTCGCTCTGGCGTTGCCAGCCATACTCTATGGGCAGACGCTGGCTCCATCTGTACTCTTTGGTGATAGTGCTGAATTCCAGACAGAAGCTTGGCGTTTGGGCGTAGTGCATCCTACCGGATACCCTTTGTATCTTCTTAGCGGCAAGCTTTTCGCCTTGCTCACTCCCGGAGAAATCGCTTTTCGGATCAATCTCTTTTCCACCTTTGCCGCCCTCATCGCCCTGTTCTTCTTTTTCCTGCTTGTGCATCATCTCACCCAAAATACATGGTTGGCTATTGCGGGCGTCTGGTTGGGCGCGGTGGGCAGCGCATTGTGGTCACAGGCAATCATTGCCGAAGTGTATGCATTGCACGCCGCTCTGTTCATGGCCCTGCTTTACTTTCTCATACAGTGGAATCAACACGGCACACGCCATTGGGCGATGGCAGCAGCCTTGACAATGGGGCTGGCGCTGGCGCATCACCGCACCATCATCCTAATCGCGCCGGCTGCTTTGTTATACATCCTTTTTTCTTCACAATGGCGCAACCTGTTTCGCGACTACAAAATCTTGTTGGGCGTGATGCTCGCACCGCTGCTGTTTTATTTGTATGTCCCCTGGCGCTGGCCTGTCGTCTACCACCGCTGGCCCACCGGACAGGAGCTCATCGACTATCTACTGGCGCGAGGATACAGCCACGCCCTGAAATTCTCAGCCATCGCTGATGGTCTGCGCTGGCAAGCCATCATCGACCTGGGGCTCCAGCAATACACCTGGCTGGGCTTCATATTGGCGTTGGTGGGCATGGCGGCCCTGGCCCGTCGCCGACCGCTCGAACTCATGCTCACCGGAGTGACGCTACTCACGTTTCTGTTCTTCGGCATCATCTATCAAGTCCCCGACGTCGCAGTTTTCCTCATTCCTGCCTGGATCATCATGGCGTTATGGTTGATCATGGGCGTTCATGCCATCTTCACCGCCATCAGCCCGCATCATGGACATTGGCTTGGAGCAGCAGCGCTGGTGCTGCTGGTCGCATTTCTTGTATCCACACGCATTCAGCAAATAGATCGCAGCCATGATGTCACGGCCCGTCGCATTGCTGACGAAGCACTCGCCCGCCCGCCTCTGCCTGGGGCGCTGATCCTTTGCGATTTCGAACGCTTATCAGCTTTACGTTATGCGTTCGGCGTCGAGCGTCCAGATCTCCACATCGAAACTGTCATGCCAGACACCGACCAGGCAACTTATGAACTCATTCATCAAGCCTTGGCCACCACACGTCCTGTTTATCTGGCGCGATTTCTACCAGGGGTGGCAGATCACTTTCACATGAACTCCTGGGGACCATTGGTCGCGCTGAGCCTTACCCCCCACACCGAACTACCCTCAACCCTCACCCCAACCCTCACCGACATTCCCTTCTTCGACGACAACAACGCAGAGATCGTGCGGCTCATCGGCTTTGAAATGTCAGAACCAGCAGTGCGGCGTGGCGATCCCACCGCAATCACCCTCTATTGGCGGGCGACATTCGCACAACCCCCTTTACCTTATCAGGCCCAAATCGTCCTCCTGGATGATGATGGCAACACCCTATCCAGCAGCCCCCTAGCCCATCCCGTGGCCAATCTTTACCCCCTCAACGCCTGGACTCCTGGCGAAATTGTTGCAGATCGACGATATTTCACCATCGAACCAGGTATACCCCCAGGAGTATATCGCATCGCGATCCGCTGGCAAATTCCTTTCCAGAAGCAATATTTACACACTGCCGCAAACACCCCTGAGGCATTCACATTGCTCACCATATCGACCAACCCCCACTGGCGACCGCAGCCTGAACAGCGCAAGAAAACAACACTTTGTCAGAACACCCGTTTGCTTGGTTTTGATGCTGGCGGACGTCCTCTGCCGGGAAGGACCCTACACTACACCTTCTTCTTACAACGGACAGGTCCAGGGGCCGACACCCCCTTGCGTCTGCACTTAATTCACGACGAAAAGAAACTGGCGACAGCAGAGAAACCCCTTCCCCTCGCTCAATGGCCCGAAAACGCGTCCTTCCCCTTCGAAATGTCGCTAACCATACCCATGGATATGAGAGCCGACACAGCGCAACTACGCTTGCAATGCGAACAGACCGAGGTGAAACTTCAAACCATTCATATGCAAACGCCGCCCGCGTCTCCCGGAGAACCAGCACGGATCAGCTTCTCAGACAAAATGATGTTATTGAGCTATGAGAAAGAAATGAACATTGATCGCGGTCAGGTGATGCGCGTTACCCTGCACTGGTGGGCGATGTCGCCAATGACAGAAGATTACGCCATTTTTGTACACCTGTTGGATGAACAAGGCCGGGTGGCATGGCAACATGATGGCCCGCCCGCGTTCGGCGCCCGTCCCACCACCACCTGGACGCCCGGTGACGTCATTGTCGACGTCCATGAAATTCCCATTCCGGCCGACGCCCCGCCAGGGAATTACCAGGTCGAGATCGGCGTTTACTCCCCCATAAACTGGCAACGGCTAAACGTGTTGGATGCAGAAGGACTCCCCGCAGGCGATCACATCTTCCTGAGCCCGATCCAGATTACCACCCCGCACCATTGAAATCAATGACAAGTGCGGCGCACGATGGGGATACGCCGCACTTGCCTTAGCCTTTATCCGGTAATATCCTCGCCGCCATCCACAAAAATGACGCTGCCCGAAATCCAGGAAACCTCGGGCACGGCCAGGGCCGCGATGGTATTTGCCACATCTTCGGGCACGGTCATACGTTTGCCCGGATTCCGGCGAATGCTGGCTTCGATGATCTGTTCGTGACCCGGAATCTGCCTCAAAGCCGGAGTGTCGGTCACACCCGCCTGAATACAATTCACCAGCACGCCATAGGGCCCCAGTTCCATGGCCAGTTGCCGAGTGTGCGATTCTAACGAAGCCTTGGCCGCGGAAACGGCGCCATAGCCGGGAACCACCCGATGCGACCCCTCAGATGTCATAGAAAAGATGCGACTGCCGCGCCCCAACAAACCTTCCCACCACAGAGCCTGAGTCCAATAGACCAATGAATGCGCCATCACTTCCAGCGTCATATTCATAGCCGGAGGATCAATCGCATCCTCTGCTTTTTCGGCGATGAAAGGTTTGAGCGTGCCAAAAGCCAGAGAGTGCATCATCAGCCAGATGTACTCCTGGCCCGACGCTACCAGCTCCTCCTTCATCCGCCTCAACGCCTTGGCTCGCTTGCGCTCATTGGTGGCGTTCATATTGAAAAACACCGCCTTGCCGCCATTGGCCTCGATGTCACTGATAACCTCGCGCACCCGGGGCATCGTCTGCTTCATATCCAGATGCACGCCAAAAATGTTCATGCCTTTCTGCGATAACTTGCGAGCCGTGGCTGCGCCAAAACCGCTAGAAGCGCCTAAAATCAGCGCCCATTTGCCTTTCAGCGGAGATTCACAATCACTCATAGAAATCAATCCTCCAAATAAAAAGATAAAGATGGCAAGTCATGCCAAATAGGGGTTGGTGATCCTTATCGAGAAATCGTCAATAGAACACCGGAGCCATAGACGGTAAAATGCCGAAGCGCCATCGGACCTCCGACGCTAAGCCCTCCGAAGTCCATCTCAACGACTCATCTATTCTAATGGAAAAACCCTCCCCAACAGAAATCGTCGCGCAAATGCTATCAGGCCGCTTTGGAGGATGCCCCCACAAGCATTTGATCCACAAAGGCCGCCCCGCTCCGAAACGCCGCACAGACGCGATCGCCCATACAACTTTTGCGCACCACAGCCAACGCCGACTCCACAGATATCCATCCCGTAATCGAAATCAACGCGCCCAGTAATGTCATGGTGGCCAGCGCAGGATCTTCAGGCGTAATCGCCACCGGAACCATGAACACATCGGCATCTCGTCGCAACACGGGACGGCGGATTTGAGCAGCATTGAGCACCAGTAATCCCCCGGGACGAATCGAGCGCTCAAAGACATCGGCAGCCGCCAGACTCGCCAGCACGCCCACATTTGGCAACTCCTTTGACTCACGTCGCAACGGCTCCCGCCCCAGCATAATGACGCAATGTTCAACGCCCGCCTGACATCCCGAATCCACACAGATCGCATGCCACCCTGCGTCGGCTGCCGCCTCGATGAGCACTTGCCCCGCGTAGAGGATGTTTTGCTCGGAATTGCCTGCAAAAAGAATGCGATTCACCATCATATCTTCCTACGCTTCTAAAAATCAGTTTTTGACGATGTTCAACAACCTCTGATTAGTTGAACATATGAAATTTGAAATGAACCCTGGAGACGATTGCAGCTCATCAGACGGTAAACAAAAAGACGAAGGTGAGCGAACGTTGATGAAATTCAGTCATCCCCTTTCGTCTATTTTCGTCCCATTGTCCATTTCACTTTCGACAAGCAACAAAAGGAGATGTCTCTCAGCCATGGTAGCGCCAAATTCAGTAGAGCGCGATTTGCCATCATGCGCAGAGCCGGATCCGTGATCTGGCGGTGATTCGAGCGTCAAACCCGCCGGATTGCGAATCAGGCGGGACACATACTCTCGCAATCGTGATCGACTGAAATTGCA
Organism: uncultured Caldilineales bacterium; assembly: GCA_964650295.1. Classification (GTDB taxonomy): domain Bacteria; phylum Chloroflexota; class Anaerolineae; order J102; family J102; genus M2005. The sequence goes on from CAZYSY010000254.1 coordinate 11,772, forward strand.
TGACATCAGTACTTAATTTGTGTCAGAGAACGCTATGTTCATTCCTGATCTATACTGCCATTGTTGCACAGGATGCTCCGTATTGGTATGATCTTACACAGGATTGCGAGCGTTCCCTCTCTTCCTTTTCAGTCATAGGAGTCCCCCATGTCCAAAATCGCTATCTTTTCCGACAGTCATGACAACATTTGGAACCTGGAAAAAGCTCTGGATCAGGTCAATGAGATGGAGGCGGCAGCGTTATTACATTGCGGCGACATGAATGCACCATTCATCGTAAAAATCATGGCGGATCGTTTTGCTGGCCCCATCCACATCGTCTTTGGCAACAACGAAGGCGATGGTCGACTCATCCAAACACTGGTCGCCAAATACGATCATGTCACGCATCATGGCGACTATGCAGAGCTAGAGCTGTTCGGGCGCAAGATCGCCATGATTCATTACCCCGAACCTGCGCTGCGCATCGCCCAATCGAGCCAGTTCGATCTGGTTTGCTACGGACACGATCACACCCAGCGGCTTGAGCGCGTGGGGCATGGGCTGCTAGCCAATCCAGGTGAAATTATGGGCTTCATGCATGATCCCACCTGGGGATTATATGATGCAGCGTCAGGCGAATTTCTCTGGGTAGCAATCGAATGACCGATCTCAAACTTTCTTCCGAAGAGATGGCATTGTTAGAAGGGGCAGAGGGCGCAGGCGTGCAGCGCGCAATGGAAATTGTGGTGACGCTAGGGCGCATCTACGGCGCTCCCGATTTGGTTCCCGTAAGGCACGTGCAAATCGCGGGCGTCAGTTATAAGAACTTGGGCGACGCTGGCGTGGCCTTTCTCAACGAGTGGGCGGGAGAGGGGGCGCAGGCTCGAGTTCCAGCCACGCTGAACCCTGCAGGCATGGAGCTGGGACGATGGCAAGAGATGGGGTTCAGCCCCGATTTCGCCAGGCCGCAGATGGAAGCGATCAAGGCATTTGTGAAGATGGGCGTTATCCCCACCATGTCCTGCACGCCATATCTCTTTCCCGATTACGCGCCCCACCGCGGCGACCATCTGGCCTGGGCGGAATCCAGTGCGGTGGCTTGGGCGAATTCGGTGGTGGGTGCCTACACCAATCGAGAAGGCGGCCCCAGCGCCCTGGCCGCGGCCATCGTGGGACGCACCGCCCGTTATGGCTACCATCTTCCTGAAAATCGCCGGGCCACCCATGTAATTGAGGTGACCTGTCCGGTGCGCAGCATTGCCGATTTTGGGGCGCTGAGTTATATCGTGGGCAAACGTGTGGGCGATGGCGTTCCCTGGTTTGCCGATCTGGCCGCATGGCTGCCCCCTCTGCCCAAAGATATCACGCTGGGAGGAGATGCGGGGGACCGACTCAAGACCCTGGGCGCGGGCCTGGCTGCGTATGGCGCAGTGGCGCTTTATCATGTGGCTGGCTATACGCCTGAAGCTCGTGAGCAGGGCGAAGCCCTGATTCGCCCCAACACCTCACGCATCGTCATCGACAGTTTGGCCGAGGGTTATGACGTTATGGACGCCAATCCTGAAGTTGACAAAATCGATCTGGTGACCCTTGGCTGCCCTCATGCCTCTATCTCCGAATTGCGACGCATCGCCCAACGACTACGGGGCGAAAATCTGGCGACGCGGCTATGGATCACCACCAGTCAGATCACTCGAGCCCGAGCTGACGAAGAGGGGTTGGTAGCAGTGATCAAGGCGGCAGGCGGAGAGGTGGTGGCCGACACCTGTGCAGTAGTGGCGCCTGTGCGTAGTTTAGGCATTCGCACCATGGCGACCAACGCCGGCAAGATGGCTAATTACGCCCCCATGCATAGTGGCGTAAGCATGCGCTATGGCGATATGGAACAATGCCTTGACGCGGCCATTAGCGGACGCTGGCGCAAAAAAAGCGTTTGACGCTCGGCCAAGATTCCCTTACAATGTGAGCGTCCACATGGCAGCCGCGACATCATTGCAACCGGGGACCATGCCTTCAATCGATCTTGCTATTTGGCTCCGTAGCTGAGGAGGTCAGCATGTCAGAATATAATCGCCAGGCGGAATCGCCAACCGTTGCAGCCGAAGATTCGCCCACGACTCTGCATAAGAAAAAACTCCCCAAAAAATTTTACGAGCAAGAATTGGTAAAGCTGCAGATCGAATTGGTCAAATTGCAAGAATGGATCAAGCACAAAGGATTGCGGGTGGTTGTCATCTTTGAGGGGCGAGATGCAGCAGGCAAGGGCGGGGTGATCAAACGCATCACCGAGCGCCTGAATCCACGCGTAGTGCGAGTGGTGGCGTTGGGCGTCCCCACCGAAAAAGAGAAAACCCAATGGTATTTTCAACGCTATGTCGCGCATCTGCCCGCAGCAGGCGAGATGGTGCTTTTCGATCGCAGTTGGTATAACCGCGCCGGCGTCGAGCGCGTCATGGGGTTTTGCACCGATGAAGAGTACTGGGAATTCCTTCGTTCGGCCCCGAATTTCGAGCGCATGTTGGTGCGTTCTGGCATCATCCTCATTAAATACTGGTTCTCGGTCAGTAAAGAAGAACAGGAGCGCCGATTTCAAGCCCGAGCCAAAGACCCCACCAAACGCTGGAAGCTGAGTCCGATGGATATCAAGGCCCGGGCGCTGTGGGAAGAATACTCTCGAGCCAAAGACGAGATGTTCGCCTACACCGATATCAAACAATCCCCCTGGTGGGTGGTGAATTCTGACGATAAACGCCGGGCCCGGCTCAACACCATCCACCATCTCTTGAGCATGATTCCCTACGAAGACCTGACGCCTGGGCCCATCGAGTTGCCGCCACGGCCTGAGCCCCGCACAAAATATGTACGTCCTCCCATGGAGTATCAAAATTTTGTGCCGGAAGTGTATTAAGCTTCCGTAACCTATCACCAACGGCTTTCACGTTCATTCATCGGCTGAATTTTGCACCTCGAAACGCACCTAAAAACGCCCGAAGGCGTTTCAAAATGGGAGCGTTTTTTTGCTTTCCAGGACGATTCAAGTCGAGCGCTTCAGGCCTGCGGCCTATGGACAGCCTCCGCCGTCCAGGTCGTCGTAGGACGACCATGGGCGCTATCTAAACCCTCTTCTACAACTCCTTCCCCGCCCGTTTCAGAGCGGGGAAGAGAACAATGGTGGGAGTGGAGCGGAGGCGGCGCGCCTGCAGAGCTCGAGTTCGCTCGCTCTGTGCATCATTAGACAAATTGCCCCGAAATTGAAACGCACCTGAAACGCCTTCGCAACTGGCCTGCGACGGGCGTTTGCGTTTATAATGGAGCGCTATGGCTGCAGCAAAATCTCTAACCGCCGCCTGGTCTATTCTGACCGAACTGGATACGCGACCATTGCGCGATCTGGTGCAGGCCCCATTCCCCGTGGCCATCATCAGCCGCGAGCAGGCTGACCGGCAATGGCTAGCCGAGGTCTTGCGTACAGACCCCTTCACCCACGCCCTGACGCCACTCAGCCCCCAGACATCGCTCTATTCCCTGCCGTTTGAGAAAAACGATCGGCTGCGCGCGGCCCAGGCCCGGCTGGCTTTCGTCCCCATTGCCACCGGACGTCAGGATGTCAGCCTGGAGGAGCAGGCCATTGCCGAACTCTTGAAGCTGAACGCTCATCTTCCCATCGTCGTGGTGCAAATCAGACCTGGCGCTGCCAATGAATTTTATACCCCGATGTTAAATGTGTGGGCGGGTGCGCGAGAGATAGTAGTAGACCCGGAGGAAGAGGAGCCTTTTAGCGCTGAGTTCGTGCCTGCATTGCGGCGACTTGCGCCCGAGCAGGAGATACAACTGGGATACCATTTCCCGGCGCTACGCCCAGCCCTGGCAAAACAGCTCGTTCGCCAAACCAGCATGACGAACGCCACCTATTCGGCAGCCACAGGGCTGACCGAAATCATTCCAGTATTGCTCGTGCCTGGCAATGTGGCCGATTTTGTAGTGCTCACCAAAAATCAGGCCTTGATGGCGTATAAAATCGCCTTGCTCATGGGCAACGATATCGCCATGCAAGAGATGATCGGTGAACTGGCAGGCGTATTGGGGAGTGGTTTTTTGTGGCGAGAGACAGCGAGGCGGTTGGTGGGATTTATCCCTGGTTGGGGGATTATCCCCAAAATCGCCGTGGCCTATGCGGGCACTTACCTTGTCGGTGAAGCAACTTATTACTGGTACGCATATCATGAGCAGCTGACCGCCGAACAGATGCGGATGATCTACACCCAGGCCATGGCCGAAGGTCGCCGCAAGGCCTCTGCGATCCTGGCCAGGGTGAAACGTACAGAGACAGATTCCGCTCCCAGAAAGCGGTTCGCGTTGCCCAAGCCCAACCTTCGTAGACGCAAACATCGACCTGCCGCCACCTCATCCAACGCAAAGGATATCGCACCATAATGCTTTCGACCACTGATTTGCTCAAAAAAGCCGCAAATGGCGAACGTCTCACGCCCGAAGAAGGGCTTCTTCTCTACACCGAGGGCGATCCGCAGGCGCTAATGGCCGTGGCCCACGACCTGCGCTTGCAGAAAACCGAGCCAGGCTTGGTCACCTATCTGGTGGACCGCAACATCAACTACACCAACGTCTGCACCACCAACTGCCAGTTTTGCTCCTTCTATCGCCCGCCCGGCCATTCCGAGGCCTACGTCATCACCAGGCAAGAGCTGGGAGAGAAGATCGAGGAGCTGCTGGCCTGGGGGGGGACGCGCATCCTCATGCAGGGCGGCCACAACCCCGATCTGCCCATTGGCTGGTATGAGGACCTGCTGCGTTGGCTGAAAGCCACTTATCCCGAGATCGAGTGCGATTGCTTCAGCCCTTCCGAGATCGAAAACATCGCCCTGCTGGAGGGGCTGAGCATGGAGGAGGTGCTGGAGAGACTGCACGCCGCGGGCCTGGATGGTCTGCCCGGCGGCGGCGCTGAAATCCTGGATGATGCAGTGCGGATGCGCATCTCTCCCAAGAAGACCAAAACCGCCCAATGGCTGCACGCCATGCGCATCGCCCAATCTCTGGGCATGGTCACCAGCGCCACCATGGTCATCGGCTTCGGCGAGACGATGGAACAACGCATCGACAGCCTTACTCGCCTGCGGGAGCTGCAAGATGAATCCCTGGCCGCCCACGGCA
>CAZYSY010000255.1:0-6720 GCA_964650295.1 uncultured Caldilineales bacterium
GTGGACCAGGGTAACGATCGAAGGTGCGGGGGCTGGCCTCTTGCCGTCATAATGCCCACGCCCGCAACGCTCATCGTCAGAGGCTCGACATCGGGCACGAAATCGACACCCAGATAGACGATGAACGTGGAGGTAGCGGGCTTGATCGCCTCGATCTGCCGAGCAAAGTCCTCGGGCAGATGTTCTTTCCCCATCAGGTCCAGGAAGTTGCGGCGCAGATCAGCGTTGGAGATGATGGCTTTGGCCCGATGCACCTCACCCGTCTTGGCCAGGACCACGCCCGTGGCCCGGCCATCCTCGATGAGAATACGTTCCACTGACGTGCGCCAGGGGTGTGGTGTTCTCTGTCGTCATAGCGAGAAAAAGGGCAAAAAGAAAATGCAGGGGCGAGATACGCCTCTGCATCGATAAAGTATATAGCTCAGGTGGAATACTATCACAGGGGAATGATGGCGCCGAATCCCCGCAGCCCAGGCTGTGGCCCCTTACTCCCCGATGAATTGCAGGATGACCCGTCGTTGCCGCGGGCGCACATCGAATTCGATGAACAATATCTGTTGCCAGGTTCCCAGCGTAAGCCGTCCGTTGACGAAGGGAATGTGCAGATCTGGCCCCATGATGGCTGCCCGCAGATGGCTGTGGCCGTTGCCATCGCCCCAGCGCAGGTTGTGGCGGTACTCCTGCCCGAATTGCGGCGCCACTTGCTCGAAGAAGCGTTCCAGATCGGCCAGCGCGCCCGATTCGTACTCGATGGTGGTGAGGGCGCTGGTGCTGCTGGGGGTGAAGATGGTGACCGCACCGTTGGTTATGCCGGTGCTCTCCAACGCCTCCTGCACTTGATGCGTCAGATCGATGAAATCGACATTGGGTTGGGTGGAGAAGTGAAGTTCGCGGGTTTTGACAGGCATAAACCCAACCTCCTCATGGCTTGACTTCCACCTCAATCAACATGCGTCCAATCAATACATCACTGTATTGTTGACCGATGATGATTTTTCCACCATCGGCGACGCCCGCCTTCTTGTTCATGGTAATGGTCAACGTGGCAGTGCGCTGTTCGGTGGCTTGTCCGGCGAATTTCTGTAACACTTGCTCTTCCGTTCCTGCTGGCTCATTCCTGAATCGTTGACCTTCGCAGATTTGAAGATCGATTTGTCCTCGCCGAAAATGTTTACGGTCGACGCGTATGTAGCGCAACGTGAGCTCATCAGGAATCCCAAAGAGTGGGAATGTGATTTTTTTGCTTTCGCCAGGTTTCAGCGCGAGATGGATTTGATTCTTTTGGGCAATGTTGTTGTCGTAGCGGATAGCCCATTGATGTTGAGCAGGGTCCTGGTCTGAGTTCAGACGCACCAGAATCCGATAGAAGGTAGAATCGGCGGGCTGCCAGGCAAGAGTGGTCACAGCGTTTTGGCCTGGATGAATATCGGAGAACTGGCAAACGCCCACCTTCTGCCACATGTTGGGCCAAATCGAAGGGGACGCGGGAGCAACCAGGACTTCAGCCTGGACGTTAGTTGCAGTATCCGGGCCACTGTTCCAGGCTCGCACATAAATCCAATTTTTGCGTCTTGCTGTTGGCGTTTGGTGCTCACTTCTTCCATCCTTTTTACGCCGCACCCAAATATCAGGACTATCAAATGTCATTCCCCGGCTGGGGACTTCTCCCTTGTCACTTTCATTATCGCGAATGTATACATCGGCAGCCACAATCAACTCGCCCGTATCGGCCAAAGTGTTGTGCTTGCGTATGAAATCATAAGGAATCGTGCCTAAACCCTCTCCTAGCGGATTCAGTTCGCCCCAGGGCTTCCAGGCATTGCGCAAGATAAAGTAACCGCCGCCGGGCGTCCTCTCATCGTCTACGTACCCTACTAGAGCCATAGCATGGGCCCCTACATCTGTTTCTTCTGGCAAGGGCAGATTGATTTTTCCAAATCGACGAGTGGCCGTACTGCGGAACCAGGAATCGAACATGGGAATGGTGATCATCACCGATTTTCCTTGTAGCAAGGCCGCCTTCATGCTGTCGATGTCATCTGGGCGAAGATGAATCACCCGTTGGATGCGATAACGCTTCGCTTCGGCAAGGGCCTTCTGGGGAGGAGGCCCTTGCCCCTCGTTTTCTGGGGTGGGGGTGGGATTGTATGGCCAGCTTTTTTCTGTCGCGACGCCTGCTTCAACCAGGCATTGCATTCCTAACGAGGGGTATGTCCCGCTGACCTCAGGCAATCCATCCTCCTTTTTGCACCACCAGTAGATGAATTGTTCCGATAGGTCGATTCGTTGTAAATTGAGAGAAGCGTTGCTACGTTTTCGATGTTGGATCTCCATGAACTCGCGTACTGCAACAGCTGCATGCGCCACGCACGAGCCCCGATCCCCTTGGTTGCGGACAGGGGGAAGCTCGTCGGTATAGCTGAGCGCAGGCGGCGGCGGCGATTCGATGGGGATGACTTCATATTCAATGCGCTCGCGCATTGTAGTTGGTGGAGGAATCGCTCCCGATGCGTATTCGATTTCTTTCAACTCCGTCCCGGCCAGCGCTTCGCCATCCCGCATGGTGGCCATCTGTTTGCGAGTGAGTGCTGCGATTTTATCCAGCTCGGAAATTTCCATCTCCAATAGCCGCGCCAGGCGCTCTTTGGTGGAAGAGAGTTCAGTCAACGCCAAAAACTCTTGAGTGCTGATAATCCAATGTGAAGTCAATTTATCGATTTGAGCCTGGTTCAGGCCGATAATCTCGTTGAGCGGAATGGGGTTTTTGATAGGGATTGGGGTCTGTGGTATGAACATGGCCAGGGGAATGTGAGAATGAATGGATGGGGATGCGAAGAGTATAGCACCAGGGAAAACGGGTCGCAAAACGTCTCATCAGCGTAGAAGTTTTCAATATGAGGATAGCGGTGAAAGAAAAGGGGCGTAGTTAGAGGCCGGCGGAATGTGTCGCTCCTGATGCCGAATTGATCGTTACGCTCGATTGCACGAATAAATCGTCAGGTTGTCAGATGGATGTCGCATGGGCGTCAGGATCGGGTCTGGCATTTCTTGGGAAAGATGGTATGATAAGTGTAAATCATGTCACATTTACTCATTCACAAGGAATGGTCATCATGAATGCTGATATTTATTTTTGGGGATGGCTAATCCTGGCCCTGATATTTTTTGTCGGTGAATTGCTCACCGCTGGATTTTTTTTGGTTGCATTTGGTGTTGGCGCCGCTCTAGCCGCGTTGTTTGCACTGCTAGGCGTTGATATCGTCTGGCAATTGGCGATCTTTGTGGTGGTCTCTGCTGTAGTGGTTTTCTCTTTACGTCGTTTCGCTGATTCTGTATCGCCCGCCAAACAGCCTGCTCAGGTGGGCGTGGATCGCGTGTTAGGCAAGAAGGCTGTGGTCATCGAAACCATCGATGCGCTCAATGGAACGGGCATTGTACGCGTCAATGCCGAGGAGTGGCGGGCGCTTCCGGAGAATGAAACGGATGTTATTCCCGCCAGAAGCTTGGTGGAGGTATTGGCTGTAAAAGGAACGCGACTTGTCGTTCGTCCTCTTTCTACTCGTGATGATGATATCAATGAATGTTGATTCTTTCTCTCTATAATTGGCCCGGAGGTTTGCACATGGGTACGTTTTTGGCTATTCTGTTTTTTGTTTTTCTGGCAATGTTCGTATTGATTGTTGCCAGCCTGAGCATTCGCATCATTTCACCTTATGAGAAAGGCGTCGTGGAGCGGTTGGGACGTTACGTCCGCACTGCGAATCCCGGCCTGACTATTATCCTCCCCTTCATCGATAAGATGCGAAAGGTGGATATGCGTGAGCAGGTGGTGGATGTGCCTCCACAGGAGGTGATTACCAAGGATAACGTGGTGGTTACAGTGGATGCCATCGTCTTCTATGAGGCGACCGATCCTGTAAAGTTGGTCTATAACGTGGCCAACTTCTTCGATGCCGCCACCAAGTTGGCTCAAACCAATTTGCGTAATGTCATTGGCGAAATGGAGCTTGACGAGGCGCTGACCTCGCGCGAAGTTATCAACACCAAATTGCGCGAGGTGCTGGATGACGCCACCGACAAATGGGGTGTGCGCGTGGTTCGGGTGGAGATTAAGCGTATTGATCCGCCCGGCGATGTAACCCAAGCCATGCACCGTCAGATGAAAGCGGAGCGGGAAAAGCGAGCGAACATCCTCGAAGCGGAAGGATTCCGGCAGGCTAAGATTCTGGAAGCAGAAGGAGAGCGTCAGTCGAAGATATTGCAGGCCGAGGGAGAGGCGGAAGCTGTGCGCCGTATTGCCGAGGCGCAGCGTTTTAAGTTGGAGACTGAGGCCCAGGGCCAGGCTGTGGCCGTGCAACGGGTCTTCGACGCCATCAAAGCCGCGAAGCCCGATGACAAACTCATAGCCATCCAATATTTGGAGACGCTGAAGAAGATGGCAGATGGCGACGCCACCAAGATTTATCTTCCCTACGAGGCTACGGGAATTCTGGGAGCGCTGGGAGGTATTGGCGATTTGTTCCAGGACACCAAGGCCCCGTCACCCGCCCCTGCTTCGACTGACGCGGATTCATCCGCCACCGGCGAGATGACGTGAACGACATATAGCTGAATGTCATTGCGAGAAGCGCAGCGACGAAGCAATACACCTATTGGCAGTTGGAGAGATTGCTTCACCCCTGCTGGGCCTCGCAATGACATTTATTTGTGGTGCATTTGGGAAGAAGGCGTCACAAGCCGGGCGGAAAAAACGTCCTCGAATGGGGAGGATGCGCAGGCAATTCCTCTTCGAATCTCCTCTCCTCGCCCCTCTCAGAGCGAGGGAGAAAGCAAAGGTGGAAGCGTGTTATTCCACCCACAGGGATGTGAACTCGAATTTGTCTACATCCACCAGGCCCAGGTCGGTGAGTTTGAGGCTGGGGATGACTTCTAGGGCCATGAAGCTCATGCCCATGAAAGGATCATGCAAGGGGGAGCCCAGTTGATGCGCAGCAGCAATGGCTGCGGCCACCTGATCCCGAATGATCTCCATGGGTTCTTTGCTCATCAGGCCCGCCAGAGGCAGTGGCACCTCGGCCAGCACTCGCTCGCCATCGGCTGCGACAAGACCACCGCCCATGGCCGCCACGCGTCGGGCCGCAGTCATCATCGATGCGTCGTCTGCGCCCACCACCACGATGTTATGATGATCGTGCGCCACAGAGGAGGCCAGCGCGCCTCGTTTTAGGCCTATGCCGTGGATGAACCCCTTGCCGATATTGCCTGAGTGCATGTGCCGCTCGATGACGGCCATTTTAAGGATGTCGCGATCTGGATCAGCTTGGGCCATCCCCTTCCTGATAGGAACTTCCATCTGTAAATGTTCTGTGACCAGTTGGTCGGGAATGTGACCGATGACTCGGGCGATGCGGCCTGCGGCCGGGATGTCAAAATTTACCTTGTCCCAGGCCACGTTCATGGTGTGGCGCAGCGCTCGTTGTGGAATGGCGCGGGGCGGCACGGCCATGATACCGTCTCGGGCCACCAATCTTCCGCCGCGAAAAACCAAGCGTGGTGTTGGCGCCTGCAAATCATCGAACACGATCATGTCGGCCCGGCGACCTGGCGTGATGGCCCCGCGATCTTGTAGGCGGAAGTATTGAGCCGGATTCCAGGTGGCCATGCGAATGGCAATGATGGGATCGATGCCCTCAGCAATAGCGACGCGCACCATATAGTCGATGGTGCCCTCACTCAACAGGTCCGCGGGCTGACGATCATCGGTGCAGAAACAGATGCTATGATGATTGTAGTCGTTCACCAGCGGCAGCAGGTCTTTGAGGTTGTGCGCGTTGGTGGCTTCGCGAATGAAGATGGTCATGCCTGCTCGCAGTTTCTCCCGGGCCTCCTCCACCGTGGTAGCTTCGTGATCTGAGCCAATGCCCGTGGCCACATATGCCTGCAAAGCCTTGCCTGTCACTCCTGGGGCGTGGCCATCGATGACCTCTTTTCGAAAGATGCGTAACTTGTCCAACACCTCGTCGTCGCCGTAGATGACGCCGGGGAAGTTCATCACTTCAGCCAGACCCAGCACCCATGGGTCAGATTTCAGCGAAACCAGATCGTACCAGTGCAAAGTGGCGCCGTTGGTCTCCATAGTGGTGGCAGGCACGCATGAGGAGGCCATGACATACATGCTCAGCGGCCCATGTTTGGCGTTTTCGAACATGAAACGGATGCCATCCAGTCCGAGTACGTTTGCGATTTCGTGAGGATCGGTGACTACGGTGGTGACGCCATGAGGAACGACCGTGCGGGCGAACTCTGATGGTGGGGCCATAGAACTTTCGATATGCACATGAGCGTCGATAAAACCCGGGGCCAGATAGGCGCCTGCCAGATCGAACACTTGCTCCGCCTCATAGTTTTTGCCCAGCCCCACAATGCGAGAGCGCACCACCGCCACATCGGTCTCGATGATTTCGCCGCTATGCACGTTGATAACGTTGGCGTTTTTCAGGAGTAAATGCGCTGGCTTTTCGCCCCGCGCATAGTGGATGAGTTCGGAGAGCTCCATTGCTTGACCTCCATGTTAAGTAGATGCGCAATTCAAACTTGAAAAAAGTGCTACGCATTTTGACAAACATGGACGAAGATTGACGAATATAGACGATGGTTCACTTCGTCCACCTTCGTCTTTTCGTCACTCTTCGTCTGATGAGTTGTAATCGTCTACAAGGC
>CAZYSY010000256.1:0-2698 GCA_964650295.1 uncultured Caldilineales bacterium
CACTTTGGCGGTTTCCTCGTCTTTATTCTCGCCACCCTTCACGGCCTGGTCGTGGGCAGTGATAGTGCTGTCTTATGGCCTTTCTACATAATCAGTGGTGCCAGTATCCTTTTTCTCACATTCTACCGCATCTTTTCCTCAGTTTCCTTGCAGACATGAACGCCTCTCCTACAATTCTTCTTGTCGAAGATGACGCCATGATTGCAGAGCCTCTCCTCTTTGGACTCAAAGCAGAAGGCTACCAGGTGCAATATGCAGACAACGGCCCCGAAGGCCTGAACCTGGCACGTACCACTGCCCCCGATCTTATCTTACTCGACGTCATGTTGCCGGGAATGGACGGATTTCAGGTCTTGCGTCAGTTGCGCCGTCAGTCAGCCACGCCGGTGATCATGCTTACAGCCCGGGGACAGGAAATGGATCGGGTGATGGGACTCGAATCAGGCGCCGACGACTATGTCGTCAAGCCCTTCAGCTTTCGTGAACTCCTTGCACGCGTGCGTGCGACCTTGCGCCGCATTCAACTGGAACGCGAACGCGCGCAGAATTCAGAACCGATGGTTATTACGGTAGGCCCTATTTCCCTGGACATAGAGGCGCATTTGGCACGCAAAAACGAGAAGATTCTTGATTTGACCGAAAAAGAATTCGCTCTATTGCAAGTCTTACTGGAACGAGCGGGACAGGTAGTGCCGCGGCAACGTCTGCTCGACCTGGTTTGGGGCGAGAATTGGATCGGGAGCACGCGTACCCTGGACGTCCATATTCGCTGGTTGCGCGAAAAAATCGAAGACACCCCCTCCCAGCCGCGGTTCATCCAAACCAGCCGTGGCTATGGCTATCGTTTTGTAGACGAAGATGAACTGGTTGCGTAACTGGCATCCCAGGCGTAGCCTGGCCGCGCGCTTGACGCTGACCAATCTGGCGCTCATCTTATTGGCTTTGAGTGGATTGGTGGTGGGCGCAGGCTGGCAGCTTCAACGGAGTCTCACTGCTGAAACCATCCGCGGACTCGAACTCCAGGCTGCAATCATGGCCAATGGCCTGGCCGAACCCTGGGTGATCCAGCTTGACTACGAAGAAAGCCATGAAAGCGAAGAGGAGGACGAACACAAGCGATTCGTCACTTATCCCTCTGGTCGTGATTTCGAGACGATTCTGTCCAACTATGTCTTCGAATCAGATTCTCGGATCGTCGTTTTCGACACTGCTGCGGTGATACGTTATGCCAGTGATGCCGCTATTCCCCTGGGGATGAGCGATCCTCGCGACGATGTCATGGCGGCCTTGCAGGGGGAGGCCCAACACACAACCAGAAATGATCCGATCAGCGGTGAAGATCGCGTTTATGTCACAATGCCCATCACCACTGGGACAAAAATCCTCGGCGCGGTGGAGGTATCCAAGCCTGTTTCCCAGGTTTTTGCCCAGGTGAACCGCGTATGGGTTTTATTACTGAGCATTAGCGGCATCGTTCTTCTCCTGACTCTTGCCGTTTCGATACTCCTCGCGCGCTACATCACCCAACCCGTCTCTGCCCTCAACCAGGCAGCTCAGGAATTCGCCCAGGGGAACCTCCAAACGCGCATCAATCTCTCGCGTGAAGATGAGCTTGGGCAGCTTGCCGCTTCATTCAATTACATGGCCGCAGAAATCAGCCATTTGTTGGCGCAAGAACGCGCCTTCGTGGCCAATGCCTCGCATGAACTCCGCAGTCCCCTGGCCGCTATCCAACTCCGGGCCGAACTGCTGCAAACGCCAGGCGTACAGGATCCGGCTCGAATCCGGCGGTATCTGCAGGAAATCGAGCGCGAATCCCAGCACCTGAGTCAATTACTCACACATTTGCTGCAACTGCATCGGGCCGAATCCCGTCCGCCAGACGAAAATCCTCGTTGCGATCCGATTCTGTGTATTCAGCATGTGGCCGAGCTCATGCAACCCATTGCTCAGGATGCCAAAATCCATCTTCATATCGACATCCCCCCTACCTCCCCCCCAGCCAGGCTTTCTTCTGAGGAGTGCGAGCTTGTCATACGCAACCTGGTTGATAACGCCATCAAATACACACCGGCCCAGGGAGATGTTTGGATTCAGGCGGAGGCCGGAGCCAGCGACGTGCTGATTCGCGTACGCGACAATGGCCAGGGGATTCCAGCCGATGAATTATCTCATATCTTTGACCGCTTTTATCGGGTGAACAAAGCCCGAGACCGAACCGGAGCAGGCTTGGGGTTGTCGCTGGTCAAAGCGATTGTGGATCGCTGTGAGGGAGCCATCGATGTTCAATCCGTCGAAGATCAAGGCACCACCATCACCCTGTCATTTCCCCTTGCGCCGTAAAACCAGGTATCATAGCCGCTATGAACCTGGCAATTGTCCATGACTGGTTGAATCAAATCGGCGGCGCTGAAGATGTGCTGAGCGAATTTCACGCGCTCTTTCCGCGTGCGCCCATCTACACCTCGATTTATGCCCCTGACCTGATGCCCGCAGCGATGCAAGACTGGGACATCCGTCCCAACTGGCTCGATCGTCTGCCCGGCATCCACCGGCATCACCAACCCTACCTGCCCCTTTATCCGCTTGGTTTTGCCCAGACAGATCTCAGCGCCTATGATGTGGTGCTGAGTAACAAATCTGGTTTTTGCCACGGCGTGCAGGTGCGGCCTGATGCCGCCCATATCTGCTATTGTTT
>CAZYSY010000257.1:0-22970 GCA_964650295.1 uncultured Caldilineales bacterium
CATCACCAAGCCCCCCAGCGCTGAGCTGCGCCCCGATCAATTCGACACCGACAGCCTGCCGCCCTACGAAATCCTGGACGCCATCCTGGAGATGTACATCGAGGAGGATCGCAGCCCCGAGGAGATCGTGGCCGCGGGCTACGATGCGGGCCTGGTCGGCCGAGTCATCCGCATGGTGGATCGCAACGAGTACAAGCGGCGGCAGGCCGCGCCCGGGGTGAAGATCACGGTGCGGGCCTTTGGCAAAGACCGTCGCCTGCCCATCACCAACCGCTACCGTCCCGTGTAGACGATGCCAATGTCTCGATCGTCGAACTTCCGGGATTACGCTCATTCTGACGCTCCCAGATATCTTTCCGAGACTTGATTGCGAAGCATGAACACGACTCCACCATCCTCCTCCCGTCCCAAGTGGGCGCTTGAGACCAAACGCTGGGCCATCCTGGGCGTCATCGTCATTCTGGGCGCGCTCATCTATTACGCTCGATCTGCGTTGGCGTGGCTGGTGGTGGCCACACTGCTGGCCTATCTGTTGCAGCCCATCGTCAACTGGCTGGATGATCGGGGTCTTCCCCGGGCCCTGGCCGCGCTCATCGCCCTGCTCATCGCCATCGCCATCCTGGTCATCATCCCCGCCATCCTGCTGCCCATGCTGGCCACGCAATTCATCCAATTGTTCGAAAACCTGCTCAAAGCCAGTCTGCGGGGATTGGAGATGTTCAACACATGGATGGCCACCTCGGGCATCATCAATCTGTTTGGCTTCAAGATCGATATGAACGCCATCCTGCAACAGGTGGGGAAGCGTATCGCGGCATCCGGGGGTGAAAGCGGCGTTTATGTGCCCAATCTGGAAGACCTGGTGACCTATCTGCAACAGGCCATTGCCGCGGCGGGGGGCATTTTGGGCAGCGTTGGGGGATGGCTCACCGGTTTCGTCACCCGCGCGGTTTCCTTTGCCTTCTCCTTCTTCCTGATGCTTTTCTACACCTTTTTCATCACCAAGGATGGCTGGCGGATGAAGCCCTGGGCCAAATCGTTGTTCAAGCCCGAGTATCTACCCGAGATGAGTGAGCTGGGCTATCGCATCAACCGGGTGTGGCAATCCTTCTTCCGGGGCCAGCTCACCCTGTCGCTGGCCATCGGCGGCGTCACCCTGGTGGTGGGGCTCGCGATTGGTCTGCCCAGCGCCCTGGCGCTTGCCATCATCGCGGGCGTGATGGAGGCCGTGCCCACCCTGGGCCCCATCCTCGCGGCCATCCCCGCGGTGATCCTGGCCCTCACTCAGGGCTCATCGGTGTTGCCCGTGGACAATCTCACCTTTGCCATCATCACCCTGACCGCCTACGTCCTCATCCAGCAGGCGGAAAATATGCTCATCGTGCCCCGCATCATGGGCAGCGCCCTGGAATTGCACCCCATGGTGGTGTTGGTGGGCGTGGTCATCGGAGCCAGCTTCGCGGGCATTCTGGGCATCTTTCTGGCCGCGCCCACTCTGGCTACGCTGAAGGTGCTGCTGATGTACACCCACGCCAAACTACTGGATGTCGATCCCTTCCCTCTGACTTTTGTCGAAGAACAGGCCCTGCGCCTGCAAAACCACGGCCCCACTCTGCGCCAGCGCTGGCATATATGGCGGCAGCGGGCCAGCGTCGTCAGCCAGAGTGAGGAGCAGGAGTGAGGGAGGAGGGCTGTATTAAGCAGTAATCAGTGTTCAGTTGGCTAGCGATTGAAATCAGGGCTGAGGGCCTGCGGCCGCCTTTCAGCCTCCGCTGACAGCAAAAACCGATCGTGTCCGGTAACTGAATACTGAATACTGATCACTAACAACTACGGCCTCACCACCCGGGGACGGCGGGCGTACCAGTCGGTGAGGCCGTGGGAAACGGGCGCATCGCTGGCCCGCTTGTGCCACACGCCCGGGATCTCAGCGCCGCACTTGGGGCACTTGCCGTCATCGGTGATGTGGTACTCGGTGATGACGTAACCGCGGCGCGCCACCAGTTTTTCGCCGCAGTGCGGACAATAGGTGCTCTCGAATTCGCCCACGCGGCCAGGCAGGTTGCCCAGATAGACGAAGTGCAATCCGGCCTCCTTGCCTATCTCCGCCGCGCGGATGAGTTGCCGGGCCTGGGTGCTGCCCCGATCGGTCATCTTGTAATCGGGATGGAACGCTGTGATGTGCCAGGGGATGTCGGGGGAGATGGACGCGATGAACTCGGCCGCTTCGCGGATCTCCGCCTCGGAGTCGTTGAAATCGGGCACCAGCAGGGTCACGATCTCCAGCCAGAAGCCCCGTTCGTACACCATCTTGATGCCGTCCAGGATGTTCTTGAGGGGCGCGCCCAGATGCCGGTACTTCTTGTCGTCCATGGTCTTCAGGTCGATCTTGTATATCTGGGCCCAGGGACGGAGATAATCCAGCACTTCGGGCGTGGCGTTGCCGTTGGAGACGTAGCCGCAGACGAGATCGTGCTTGCGGGCCTCCTTGAACACGGCAACAGCCCATTCGCTGGTGATGAGGGGCTCGTTGTAGGAGCTGACCACGGCCTTCGCTCCCGAGCGCAGGGCCAGCCCCACCAGCTCCTGCGCGGTGACGGGCGTGGGCAGCGCACCCGCGGCCGGGTCCCGCAGCGCCTGCGAGGTCAGCCAGTTCTGACAATACTCGCAGTGCATGTCGCAGCCCAACATGCCAAAGGTGAGCGCGTCAGCGCCTGGCAGCACATGATAAAAGGGCTTCTTCTCGATGGGATCAGACTGGATGCCCGCGGCGTAGCCAAAGGGCGCATAGAGAACGCCGCCCTTGTTGAAGCGCACCTGGCACACGCCGCGGCGGCCATCTTTGATCTTGCAGCGATGCCCGCATGCGTAGCAGCGCACCGCGTTGTCGTCCAATTTCTCGTAAAGCTCGCCAGGAGCGGTCATGCTGTCCAGATATTCGGCGAGGGTGATGACTTTCTCGGCCATGATCGACCTCCTGCATTGTGATGAAAAATGCAGAATGCAAGAATGCGTGCATCTTCAGTATAGCAGGAGAGTATTTGAAAAAGATATGAGCGCCTCCAGGCCCGCCTAAAGCGCCTGCACAAATTCGTATTGCAGGGGCAGCGTGGTGATCTCGGCCCGATCCTCGTGCACGAAGACGTCGATCTCCAGCCGGATGCCGAATTCGGGCAGGTACACGCCCGGCTCGATGGTGAACCCGATGTGGGGGATGATGCGCCGGGTGTCCCGGGTTTCCAGGTTGTCGATATTCACGCCCGCGCCGTGGATGTCGGCATCCAGGCTGTGGCCCGTGCGATGGATGAAGTATTGGCCATAACCGGCCGCGCGGATGACGCCGCGGCTGGCGTCGTCCACCTCCCAGCCATAGACCGGCTCGCCCGCGGCGATGCGGGTCTGCACCAGCTCGATGGCCGCATCCCGGGCTCGGGCCACCACATCCAACGCCTCCCGCAGGCGCTCAGGGGGATTGGCCCCGGCATAACCCATCCAGGTCATATCCGCAAAGACCGCGCCAGGAACATCCCGAAGCTTGCCCCACAGGTCGATGAGGATGAGATCATCGGGCTGGATGAGGCTGGCCCGCTCGGGCGTGGGACTGTAATGGGGATCGCCCGCGTGTTCGTTCACCGCCACGATGGGGGGATGGTCAGGGTTCAGGTTGTGGGCCGCGAAGTAATCCAAAATCACCTGCTGGATGTCCATCTCGGTGGTGGGAACGCCCGCTCGCAGCCGCTCGCCAATGGTGGCGAAGGCCAGATCCTTGGCGTCCATGCAGATCTGCACAGCCTGGCGATGGGTTTCCAGTTGCGCGGGCGTCCAGGTGGCGTAGATGGCCTGGATGAGGTCGGCCGATGAGCGAAGCTCATAGCCCAGGCGGTGGAGCTGCTCCGCGGTGCCCGCGTCGATCCAGGAGACGTAGGGGATGCCGCAGTCGGGAGAGTATTCGCAGGCGATGGGGCCGGGCCCATCGGTCAGGGCCTGCAGCGCTTGCTCGAAGGATTGCCACGAGCTGTATGTGACGAAGCGGGCGTCGTAGCCTGCAAATTGGCCCCGCTCGATGGCGTGCACCAGCCAGGCCGGGTCGCCCTGGGCCGGGATCCAGTAGGCCCAACGCCGGGAGAGCATGAGGCGTTCGGGCAGAGGAGCCATACGCCAGGCGATGGGGTTGAGATCGTGGAAGTCGTAAAGCAGCCAGCCTTTCAGGCCCTGTTGCTGCAACATCTCCTGGATGGTAGTCATTTTGTCGGGCATCTTGATTTCCTTTTTGTGAAAATTCGATGATAATGAGAACTGAGACGGGCGCTCGCCCGCCGATACCAGTGAAAGATATGATTAGCAGGAAAGCATTGCGGGAGCGTCTCCGCTGCCACTTGCAACCTGCCACCTGCAACCTCTGCCAACGATCATGCAACGCCTTTCGATACTTCTGGGCCTGAGGCCCAAAGACATCCGCCGTTTTTTCATCGCCATGGGCCTGATTTCGGGCATCATTGCGGTGGGCACGGTGGGATACATCATCACAGCCAAACTGAACCCGCTCAACGCGCTGTACATGACCGTCATAACCATCTCTACGGTGGGCTATGGCGAGCTGGGCGAGGTGGGCGAGCACACGAGG
This sequence comes from uncultured Caldilineales bacterium, assembly GCA_964650295.1. Classification (GTDB taxonomy): domain Bacteria; phylum Chloroflexota; class Anaerolineae; order J102; family J102; genus M2005. The sequence continues at coordinate 4,625 of CAZYSY010000257.1, forward strand.
ATTTTCACCATCGCGCTCATCTTCGCCACCATGATCTGGGGCGCCTGGGCCATCGAGTCGTTGCTCTCCACCATCCTCAGCGAGGAGTTTCGTCAGGCCGTCTTTCAACTCCGTTCAATTCGGAAGGTGCGTCACATGGAAAATCATACCATTCTTTGTGGATTTGGGCGTATTGGCGAGGCCGCGGCCTCGGAGCTGGTGCGCAATAATGAGCCTTTTGTGGTCATCGAGCAGGACCCCGAGGTCATCGAACGGCTGCGGGATATGAATTACCACGTCATCCGGGGCGACGCCACCGAAGATGAGACCCTGCTGGCCGCCGGGATCAAGCAAGCGGCCCGGTTGCTGGCCACGCTGGATGATGATAACGCCAACATCGTGGTGGCGCTCAGCGCCCGGGAGCTGAACCCCGCCATCTGGATCGCCAGTCGTCTGGTGCGGCAGGATGCGTACCACAAGCTGATGCGGGCCGGCGCCAATGAGGTGATCTCCCCTTATGATTACGGCGGGCGACGCCTGGCCCTGACGGTGCTGCGCCCCCACGTGGCGGAATTCCTCAGCGAGGTGGTCTTCGACGAGGGCCGGGGCGCGGAGATGGACGAAATTCAGGTGACCGAAGGGTCCGAGCTGGCGGGCCAGACCCTTTCCGAGATCAATCTGCGTCAGCGCTTCGGCATCACCGTCATTGCGCTCTATTGTCAACACGAGCAGCACGAGAACGCCACCGGGGGGTTCGTGCTGAACCCTGGCCCGGACACCCGCCTGCATCCGGGCGATGTGCTCATCATCGTGGGCGCCGCCGAGCAGCTCCACCATCTGCACAACGCCCTCAAGTCGTAATCCCCCCAATCCCCGATTTCCAATTTCCCCGCTTCCTCCCCATGAACGTATACGACGCTATTCGCACCAAACGGGCCATTCGCGAATTCTCGCCCGACCCCATCCCTGAAGAAACCCTGCTGCGCATCCTCAACGCGGGCCGGCTGGCGGGCAGCTCCAAAAACTCCCAGCCCTGGCATTTCATCGTCCTCCGGGATCGCGACCGATTGCAAGCCCTGAGCGAGTGCGGCCAGTGGGCCGGACATCTGGCCGGGGCCGCGGTGGGCGTGGCCCTGGTGACGGGCGATTGGCGGGAGCGCTGGCCCGTGGCCTTCGATCTGGGCCGGGCCGCGCAAAACATGATGCTGACCGCACATGAGCTGGGCATTGGCTCGGTCATCGCCAACATCTACGACATGGAGCGGGCGCACCAGCTCTTGCAATTGCCCGAGGACAAAATGTGCTACGCGGCCATCTCTTTCGGCTACCCCGCCGACCCCGCGGCTCTGCAGCGTCCGCCTCGCAAAGGCCGTAAGCGGGCATTGGCCGAGGTCGTGCATTGGGATATTTTTCCCCCATCATTTCGTTGAAGGAGCTTCGTTAGCTGATGAACCGCATTTTCGTTACCCGCATTCTGCCCGACCCCGCGATGCAACGCCTGCAAGCGGCGGACTTTGCGCTGGACGTATGGCCCGAGCCTGGCCCGCCCCCTTACGAGGAGCTGCTGCGTCGCGCCGCGGGCGTGGATGGCTTGCTCACCATGCTCACCGACCGCATCGACCCGGGCCTGCTGGATGCAGCCGGCCCCCAGCTCAAGGTCATCAGCCAGATGGCGGTGGGCGTGGATAACATCGACCTGGCCGCGTGCACGGCCCGGGGCATCCCCGTGGGCCACACGCCCGGCGTCCTTTCCGACGCGGTGGCCGACGTAACCATCGGTTTGATGATCGCGGCCGCGCGGCGTTTCTTCGAGGCCGCGGCCGACATGCGGGGGGGCCGATGGACGACCTGGGAGCCTATGGGCTGGGTCGGGCCCGATCTGCACGGCGCAACAGTGGGCATCATCGGTTTGGGGCGCATTGGCGCGGCCGTGGCCCGCAGACTGCGCGGCTTCGACGCGCGCCTGCTCTACCACAACCGGCGTCCCAGCCCCCTGGCCGCGGAGGTGGGAGCCGAGCTGGTGGGGCTGGATGAGCTGCTGGAGACCAGCGACTTCGTCAGTCTGCACTGTCCCTACACCCCCGAAACTCACCACCTCATCGACGCGGCCGCTTTGGCCCGCATGAAACCCACTGCCATCCTCATCAACACCGCCCGCGGGGGCGTGGTGGATCAGGAAGCGCTGCTGGAGGCGCTGCAATCGGGGCGGATCCTGGCCGCGGGCCTGGATGTGTTCACGCCTGAGCCCCTGCCTTCTGACCATCCTCTGCTGGCTTTGCCCAACGTCGTGGCCCTGCCCCACATCGGCAGCGCCAGCATCGTCACCCGGGTGAAGATGGCGCAAATGGCGGCGGATAACCTGCTCGCGGGCCTGGCGGGCCAGCGCCTGCCCCATTGCGCCAATCCCGAAGTTTATGGCTGATTAACTGATGATGAAGTAGTGGATGATATGAATTTGAAATAAACCTGGGAAATGCTTCCAACGCATCAGATGAAGATAGAGGAAAAGAGGAAGGTGGACGAAGGAAGATGTTGTTTTCGTCCATTTTGTCTAATTTCGTCTACGTTCGTCGGCTTGTTTGGGGTATGATTATTCTGGCTCCACCCGTCGGGCCGAGTGGACCCGGTCCTGGGGGCGCAGCTTCTTCCTTCACGTCCTCCCCTGCTCCGGGACGGTGATGGCGTTGGCGGGCGCATGGCGTCATTTCGATCTATGTAGAGCTCATTACGAAAAATGCGTCATTCCGTCCCATTATGCTATACTTTTAGCGATAATGACGGATGAGCCGGAAGGTGGTCCCGGCGGCTTTTCCGTTCAGAAAGCATCTTTCCACCCCCATAACACCGCGCTGAACAAGGAGGTTCGATTATGCGCCCAGTCTATGCCATATCCGGCGGCGTCAGTAAATTCGCCAAAGCCCGGCCGGATAAGACATTCCAGGCTATCGTCAAGGAGGCGTACGATTATGCCATTGCTGATATCGGCCTGGAACACCCGCAATTTGTGGAACTGGTGGATGGCTCTGTGGCCAGCTATTTCAGCGACCACTTCGCCCGGCAACTGATGGCCGGGATCATGGTGCAGGATTATCTGGGACTGATCCCCAAACCCAGCCACCGCGTCGAGGGAGGCGGAGCCACCGGGGGCCTGTGTTTTCAGGAGGCATGGAAAAGCGTGGCCAGCGGCCACATGGACATCGCCCTGGCCTATGGCTTCGAGCAAATGAGCCACGTGGAGACCTGGAAGGGGAATGAATTCATCGCGCTGGCCTCAGACGTATCTTTCGATTATCCGGTGGGCGGTTTTTATTCCGGCTATTACGCCATGATGGTGACCCGCCACATGCAGGAGTATGGGACCACGGTGGAACAATTGGCGCATGTGTCGGTGAAGAACCACATGAACGCTTATTACAATCCTTATTCGCAAAAACGGCGCAAGCTCACCATCGAGGATGTGCGCAATGCGCCCATGGTGGCCTGGCCTTTGACCCGGCTCGACATCTGCGTCATGTCCGATGGCGCAGCGGCCACGGTTTTGGTCTCGGAAGAGGGGTTGGAGAAGCTGGAGAAGGCCGGGGCTAAGATCCCGCGTCCGCTGGTGAAGATCACCGGCATCGGTCGCGGCACCGACGCCATGCGCATGGCCGATCGGCCTCACGTGGATTACGATACCTTTATGAAGGATTACGCCACGCCTCAGGAGCGGGATTCGGAGGACACCCGGGCCTACTACAAGGCCCTGTGGGACCACGGCACCCGCTATCCTGGCGTGCACTCCTTCCGGGCCGGACGCACCGCGGGCAACATGGCTTACAAGATGGCTGGCGTCTATGACCCGCTGCACGAGCTCGATTTCGTTGAGCTGCACGATGCGTACACCAGCTCCGAAATCCAGACCTATGAAGACCTGGGCCTCTGCCGCTACGGCGAGGGCGGCGCGTTTGCGGCCTCGGGCAAGGCCTTCATGCCCGATGTGGATTATGGCCTCGAGCTCCCAGATGATCCCGCCTGCCCGGTCAATCCCTCAGGCGGCCTCATCGCCTGCGGTCACCCGGTGGGCGCGACGGGCCTGATGCAGGCCGTGTTCGCCATCTGGCAGCTGCAGGGCTCTATCGATAAGCATTTCGGCGACGATACGCTGCAAGTGAAGGACGCCAAGCGCGGCGCTATCCACAGCCACGCGGGCACTGGCACCTATGTCACTGTCACCATCCTCGAGCGGGAAGACTAAGGAGGACGACATGAGCAAGCAACCCTCGAAACGAGAAGAAACCCTGGGCGGCGCCATCGTTCATGGACTGCCCTTTCCCAGTGAACTGACCCCCGAATCGCTGGAGTGGCTGCGCAAGATGCAGCCCATTCGCATTGAACAGGATTACAGCATCACTTATCTGCACAGTTATGGCCAGGATAGCCCCTTCTTCGCGGGTCTGACCAACAAGGTGCTGTTGGGAACTCAGGAGGCCACCACTGGCTACACCTACGCCACCCCGCGCGGGCATGGCATGTATGACGGTCAGGAGACTAAATGGGCGCCGTTGCCCCACGAGGGCAAGGTGCATGCGTTCACCGTGTGCTACTTCGGCTCCGAAGAGTTTTTGCCCGAGACGCCCTTCATCCTGGCGCTCATCGAGTTCGAAGGCGCGGACACCCTCTTCCTCACCCGTCTGCTGGGCCTGGATCCGGACGACGCGGGCCTGCACTGGATCGGCATGAAGGTCAAGGCTCGATTCCTGCGTAATGCCAAGCTCAAGCCAACGGACGTTTACTTCGTTCCGGCGGATGCGTAGCCGTCCGTAGGACGAAAAATAGTGGAAAGATCGCCAGGAGCGCCCGGCAGACGCTCCTGGCGTTTATCCAACAAGGGAATCTCCGCCTGTCGATCTCTTGGTGAGGAGGCGGAGATCAGCGCCAGGATGGTGCATGAAATTGGAGCGTCCGGCAACGCTGCGTCGGTCTGGGGCCGCGTTTGGGCTGCCTGCTTCGGCGTGGCCTATCCGACGGGATACACAGGGGCAGGCCCAGTCATTTTGTCATGGAGGCGGGTTTGAGGACGCGTGTAGGAAGATAGCGTCTCTGAGTCGAGCTTTTTACTGGATGCCCGTCAGCCATTGAAAGAGCGCCTCCTCCAAACCGTTGTTCTTGCCCAGCATTTGCGTGCCATGTCCCTGATTTTCGAGGATGAGGAGCTGGTGCGGGCCCTGGGCCAGACTATCCAGTTTGCGCGAACTCTCTGCTGCATATTCATCCTCGCTGCTGGCCGCGATGAAGAGGGGACGCGCGCCGTATTGTTTCACGGCCTCTTCGGTTTTTACTCCGTGATAGTCCAGACCCGGACTCAGCAGCGCCACGCCTACGATCTCCGGGTCTTGTGCTCCGTAGTTGATGGCGATATTGGCGCCAATGGACGCCCCAATAAGCACAATGCGCTGGGGGTCGATTTCGGAGCGGGAGCGAATGAAGTCGGCCGCGATGGCTGCGTCCTGCGTCATCTTGCTCCATTCTCGTTTGCCCCCGCTCTCGCCATGCCCGCGTAGATCGATGGCGATAACGCCGTAACCTGCATCCTGCAATTGTCGGGCGAACGCGTCCCAATCTCCGCGCTTGCGCCCCAGCATGTGCAACAACACCACGCCGGGGGCGTTGACGGCCTCGGGCCGGTAATAAGTGCCCTTGATGGCTACGCCATCTTTGGTCACCATGCCGATGTCGAACACATCTTTCTTGATTTGCACAGGGGGCGTGGGGGGGATGTTTAACTGCGGCGCTTCGACGCCCTGGTCGGCCAGTTGCTGATCGATAGCCTCGATGGTGGCCACGTGGGTGCGGATGATTGTGTCGAGTTGCTCCTGGGAGGCGTCTGTTTCGTGGGCTCTCTCCAGGGTGACGAACATATCCCGGGCCAGCATCTCCCGTTCCGCCAGCATTTCCTGCAATGCCGGAGACAGAGGCGTGGGGCTTGGGGGCAAGGCCGCTGCGGTGGGCGACGTCGCGGTTGTGGCCTGAGGCGCGGACGTCGCCGCTGGCGCATTGCTGGCGCAAGCCGTCAGCGCCAGTAGGAAGATGAGAATGATCGTTATCAGTGTAAGTCGGTTCATGGAAGTGTGTTTGATGCGAGTGTGTGGTGGGTTTGCTGAGCGAGAGCTGAGAGTTTTGTTGTGGACATAAAGTTTGGGGAAGGGCAACCTATGTCGCCCTTTGGCCGGGCGGGCGCAAGAGAACGACTTGAGTCACCGGCCTTTGCTGCGCCTTTCGACCGAAGTCGGGCCGCCACACAATAGTTTACTCCTCCCATGCGAATTTTTCCACTCTGACGCAACATCGGGTGCGTTTCAAAATGGGGGCGCTTTTTTGCGTTCCTGGCCGACTCAAGTCGGGCGCTTCAGGCCTGCGGCCAGCGGACGGCCTCCGCGGTCCAGGTCGCCGCAGGGCGACCGTTGGCGCGAAGCGCCTGAAGCGCCTGAGTTCACTCGGCCAGTGCACCATTAGACAAATTGCCCCAAAATTGAAACGCACCCGCAACATCGTATGCTTTCAGTCGGTGTTTGGCTGGGCTGGCTGAGGTCAGGGTTTTTGGGCGCTTCGCAGCGCAGGCGGGCCACCTCATCGTTGACTTGCGGGTGCTCACAGCTGACGCATGGATGAGTTTTATATGGGGAGGAGGGTCCCGCTTCGGCCAGTGCGACCCTCCTCAATTGGCGCTGCTTAGATCGATGGAGTCTCTCGGTTGGGAGCGGCTGTCATCGATTCATCATTGCTGGCAGGTAAGATGGGTAGGGTTTGGCGGATTGCCATATCGCCAGAGAAAAACCGAAATGATCTTTTGCATCAGGATGCTCGGGCAAGCCTGACGCGCCTTGTTTGAGCCATTGGCTTCCAATAAAGCTGATCCCCGAGGATGTGCCGTACAGCATCGTTACGCCGCCAGCGTTGTCGACGTTGCCGATGTCTTCGTCGGGAACGCCCACGGCCAGATCATCGATTCCATCACCGTTCACATCCCCTGCGGCCAAGGTTCTGCCGAAGTGGTCTCCCGCTTCCGGGCGTCCATGAATGCCCGGCATACCCTGATTGAACCAGCGACTGTCCAGCGCAAAGAGGCCTGCCGGCCGTCCATACAATACGTCCACCTCGCCAGCTCCTGAAACGTTCCCTAATCCTTCCCCAGGAACGCCCACGGCCAGATCATCGATTCCATCCCCATCGAAATCTCCGGCGGCCAGTGCATAGCCAAATTGATCGTGCGACTCGGCCTGACTGTGGATGCCTGGCGTGTTCTGGTCGAACCAGTATTCATCGGAAAGCCCGAGCGGCGATCCTTCCAGGACATGGATCATGCCCGCTTCGCTGATGCTTCCTTTGTCCTCGAAGGGTACGCCGATAACCAGATCGTCACAGTCGTTTTCTCCAAAATTCCCTGCAGCCAATGCAAAACCGAACCGATCTCTTGCTTCTGCATGTCCGGCTATGTTGGCCGAATTCTGGGTGTACCACTGCACCCCCCGATTGGTGAGTCCGAATCGAGAACCATAGATGACATCCACTTCCCCTGCATCCACGATGTCACCTACATCCTCATAGGGAGCGCCCACGGCCAGATCGTCATTGCCGTCCCCGTTGAAGTCTCCGACGACCAGGGATGTTCCAAATCCATCGCGCACTTCCGATTTCCGGCCCAGCATATCCTGATACACCGAGGATATCCATCCTACGGAGACCCGCAATCCCCTGGATGAGCCATAGAAGACGCTTACATCGCCAGCGTCGGGTTTGTTATTCGGCGTGTCTGAATAGGGAGCGCCTACGGCCAGATCATCATAGCCGTCTCCGTTGAAATCACCCGAAGCCAGAGATATGCCAAAGTAGAGATTATCCTGCGGAGTTCCGTAGATGCTGGCCTTGCTTCGGTCCAGCCATTGACTGTCCGCTGTATTTATGCCGGTTGGCGAGTTGTAGAGGATGACCACGGCGCCCAGGTTTTGGTAACCGGGCGTGTCTGCGCCCGGCACGCCAATGGCTACATCGGTGAATCCGTCGCCATTGAAATCTCCGGTGGTCAGGGCCCATCCGAACCAGTCCGCTGGAAGAGCTGAGGCGGGAATCCCTGGATCGTTTCGATCGATCCATTGGTTGTCTTGCGTGGTAAGCCCCGTCGAGGTGCTGTACAGCACATGGACGCCTCCCTGAAATTGGTTCGATGTATTCCATAAGGATTCGTGGGGAACGCCCACCACCAAACCGCTATTTTGGCGCGAACTTTGCAGATCTGCCACAGATTGCGCGCCATACTGCGCCCGGGCCAAGGCCTCTTTCCCTGCTGCCAAGATTAGCAGCAGCACCAGGGCGATGTCGAAAAACAACCACATGGACTTTTTCATCTTTCACCTCCTGACAGGCTAATGGGATAGAGGTTGTTGCTGGAGAGCTCGATCGTCGACTGTGTTGTTTTTGGACCCCAGCACAATGGGAGGGGTGAGCAAGTATCGCCTCGTCGCCAGTTTTCTTTGTTCTCCTCACCCCGCTTCGACACTATTATCGCGCTTTCGCCCGTCTCGATCAAGCCCCCGCGCGTTCCAGCCCCACTCTGGTCGAGCGTTTTGGGCCTGCGGCCGTGGGCGCTATCTGAACCCCTTTCCACATCTCCTCCTCCGCTCTGATATGGGCGGGGGAGGAAGCAAAGGTGGGGCGAAGCCTCAGACTTTCCGCAAAAGTTTTTTGTGGTCAGAAACTGTCGGTGCCATCTGTGCCGAGAATCTTCTGTCGATAGTGCTCATCCGGGCGTGAATAAATACGTTTGATCGCTTCGATGCTTAGAAAATTCGGACCGCCAAATGCGTAAGTGCCCCACAGGATGCGTGCTGTTTTTACCGCCATGTCTGTAGCCTGAATCACCTGTTGTGCTGTTGTCCCCAATGCCACAAGACCATGGTTTTGTAACAATATGATTTGGGGATGTCGACCGTATTCATCCATATAGCGGTTGAGGGGTTTCAACATTTCGTGGGCCAAAGGCAGACCAGGATCGGCGTAGGGAATCAATAAAGGCGTTATGCCGTTCACAACAATTTCATCGGGGAATAAACGCCCCTTGAGTGCATTTTCGAAACCGACAGAGCATGTGAGCCTATTAATTGCGGTGGGGTGTGTATGGGCGACGAAGTTGACGTCGGGTAACTGCAGGCAGACGGCATGCAAAACCGTTTCCATCGAGGGATGGTGTGACGCGTGGGCATCCACTTTTGCTTTTGCAAATACTTGTCCAATTTGGGCGTCGCTCACGTTGGGCTCGTCAAGTAATTCCAATAGAGGTTGAAATAAAACTTGCACAAAATTATCGGCCTTGCTTTCTTTCATCTCTGTGCCACTGGCTTTTACCAAAAAGGCGTCTTCATTAACCCTGGCGGAGGTATTTCCTTCACCCAAGATGACGTAATCGCGAGATGGATCCCCCAAGTATTTCGACATGGTCACCAGTTGTCCCAAAATGCTTTCGATCACAGTATCCTCCGTTGCACTAAGCGATATAGCCGCGTGAGCGACAGATATTACAAAATTGCTGATATCGTTCTTCATATATTAATTCCCAATGTGGAATCGGGTCTATGACCGTTTCCACATCGACCATGCGCCGAGCGGCCTCGTCCAAATTCGGGTAAAGCGTTTGCGAGGCTGCCAATATCGCCGCACCCATTGCTGCTTCGCCCAGCGCTGGACGTGCCATTTGGTGTCCCAGGACACTCGCCCGCACACTCAGCCACAGATCAGATCGAGCGCCACCGCCTGTTGCATAGATGGTTTCCCCGACCTCCGCCCCCAGCTTTTTCAGCACTTCATAGGCTAAACGCTCAAGAAAGGCCACGCCCTCCAGTTTTGCTGCAAAATGTTCGAGAGGATTATCGGATATACCTTCGATAAAGCCTTGCGCTTCGGGCGCTACAAAGGGGAATCGCTCTCCTTGCCGCATTAACGGATAGGCAATAAGTTTAGTTGGTAGGTATTGGGCGGCTTGAGCAACAAGAGGAGACGGATTTTTGTCCGGATGCTCCTGGGATATCCACTCGGCGCCGGTGTTGCTGGCGCCCCCGGGCATCCATGCACCCTGGGGATGTAGATGGCAATAAAATCTCCCGCGAGGATCCTTGAGCAGCTTCTTGCTGATGCCCTTAATGACCAGCGTCGTCCCCAACGTTGAGTTCCACTCCCCCACGGATACCGCTCCTGATGCTATCTGCGAGGCTGTGCCATCGGTCATTCCGGCGACAATTTGGGTTGTTGTTGCGAGGCCAGTCTCACGCGCGGCCTTGGCGGACACGCGTCCGATGGGCGTTCCAGGAGAAACAATGTGCGGCACCTTCTCCAAGGGGATACCCAATTCATGCTCAATAAAATCAGGCCATCTATAGTCGATTAGATCAAAACCTGTTTTCAGGGCATTGCTGTGATCACTCAGGCTGAAATCGCCCCCCAAACGACCAATGATGTAATCTGTTGCGTGGATGAAGCGGGCGCTGCGCTCAAAAAGTGTCGGCTCATTTTGGCGCAACCAGACGATTTTGGGTAAAGCAAATGAGCTTTTGAAAGCATAACCCAGCTTTTCCTCCAGATTGACGCCAGCTTGGCGAACGCGCGGTAATACACTTGAGCTCCGGCTGTCATTATACATTAGTGCAGGGTGCAAAGCCCTACCGATTTTATCAATAGGCACAATTGTCCCAGACGTGGAATCTACAGACAGGGCAATTATATCTTCAGCATGAGCGCCCTTTTCCTTTAGTTCGGCAATCGTTTCACTGATGCAGATTTTCACTCCCATCCACCAGGATTCCGGCTTTTGCTCGTGCCAACCCGGGGGCAAATCTGTTGAAGCGGGGGAAAGCGCCAGGCTTGCGGAAGCGTGAGGTTTCCCCCACGCATCCACCACCAAGACGCGAACGCCTTGCGTGCCGACGTCAATGCCCATCACAAGGTTGGCTGTCATTCTTGTATTTCCACCTTTGACAGGAGCCCTACGAGTTCTGGCGCAGCCTTGATGAAGGATTGAATGATTCGTCGCAATGCATGATTGTCTTCTCCCTCAAAGCGCAGCGTAAGCAAGGGTTCTGTTACAGATTTCCTTGCCAATCCCCATCCGTCAGAAAACTCTGCACGCACACCATCTAAAAATATCAAATTGGCTTTATCTGCCAAACCTCTTCTCAATTTGGAGAGCACCTCGTCTGCCTTATCTGCTGTCATTGCAATTCTTATATCTGGCGTGATTGGATAATCTGGCAGTGTTTGTAGCAACGCCGAGAGTGTGCGACCGCTCTTTTTGAGTATTCCGGCAAAATAGAGCGAGGCCATCACGCCGTCATCTCCCTGCGGAAGTGAGCTGAAAAAGTGATGTCCTGACAATTCTCCCGCATAAACAGCTTTTTTCTGTAGAAATGTTGTCTTGATAAACGTGTGCCCTGACTTTTCCATGATGGGGTCACCGCCCGCTGCGCGTATAATCTGAGGAACCAAACGGGAACATTTTTGATCATGCACAACTGCTGCCGGTCCAGTGCTGAGGCGATCCTGGGCAAATAGAGCGATAACCTTGTCCATGTTTGCTATCTTGCCGTGCTCGTCAACAAAGGCCACCCGATCGGCATCACCATCATAGGCGATTCCCAAGTCAGCGTGATTATCTTTCACTGCTTGCTGAAGGGCCGTCAAATTCCGCGGGTTCGCCGGATTTGGGGACCGATTTGGAAACCGTCCGTCAACTTTATCGAAGAGGGGGATGGTCTCAGCCTGACTGTGCTTCCATAATTCAGGGCCGATCAGCGCCCCCATGCCGTTGCCATAGTCAACGACCACCCGTAATCCTGCTAATGATTCCATCTGCTCTTTTACAAACTCGATGTAAGCGGGGAGCATGTCGATTGATTCGACCTGTCGGCGGTTTCTATTCTGTGCAGCCAGATTGCTATGCAACATCAATTCTTGCAAGTTTGATATCTCCGCCTCCGTGATTGGCAAATCTGCAAAAGCCAATTTGAAGCCGTTGTATTGAGGGGGATTGTGAGAAGCAGTCACCATGACACCCGCTTTGACGCCCAAGGCATGTCGGGCGAAATAAAAGGCTGGCGTTGGCAGCATCCCCAGATCAATGACACGACATCCGCTGGTAAGCAGACTGCCTATCAACAATTGCTTCAGCCTGGGCGTGCTGAGTCTGCCGTCTCCACCTACTAACACATCACATGTTCCCAACAGGCTGGCGATGGCTTTTCCCAATAGAATGGCGTGTTCATCCTTGAGTTCGTCGGGATAGGGAGCGCGAATATCGCACGCTTTGAAGATACTCATCATTGCATTCTTACCCTTTTACGGCGCCTGCCGTCAAGCCTCGAATGATCTGTCGGGAAGCGAATAGGGTCAGCAACAAAGGGGGGATGAGGATCAGGGTTCCCATGGCCATGATCAACCCCCATTGTACGCCCGACTCTCTGATAAAAAGCGTAATTTTAACAGGCAACGTGTAGGAGGTGCGACTGGTCAAAATCAGGGCGAGTAGAAATTCATTCCAGGCAATGCGGAAGGTGAAAATGGCTGCCACAGCATAGCCGCTTTTCATTAAAGGGAAGAGCACCTTGCGATAGACCTGAAAGGGCGTTGCTCCATCCACAATGGCGGCTTCTTCCAATTCGACCGGGATTTGCTGAATGAAGCCCACCAATAACCAAATGGTAAAGGGAAGATTTAACGCTGAATAGAACAAGATGAGTCCCAATCGCCCATCGGCTAAGCCGCCATTTAATAAGGGGCAGACTGCTTCTAAGAAGTAGGATGTTGAGGTGCATACCGCGGTGGCATTTATCCAATTCAGGTAACTTTGGTTCAATCCTGCAAGGAAAAAATTGTTGCCGCTATATAATCCGATTTCCCAAGCCTGCCACATGGCTACAATGGGGACTGCTAACACTGCGGGCGGAACCATGCGGACAATAAGCGTTGTGTTGGACATGAGCCCTCGCCCCGGGAAGCGCATTCGCGCAATCGCATAGGCGGCCCAACCAGAAACAAACAGCGTCAGGACGGTGGAAAGGAGGCCAACCATAACCGAACTAAGGAGATGGCGCAAAAAGTTTTCGTCGAAGAGTATTTTTTGGTAGTTGTTCATCGTCGGCGTAAAAATCCAAACTGGCTTACGCGACATAATAACGACTTGGTGTTTGACTGACGTCAACACCATCAGGTAGATTGGCCCCAGGATAATCAAGGATAACAGGATTAGCAATAGGTAATGCAGCAAGAGCGATTTTTTTATTTTGGGGCGTGAGATTTTATCTCGAGAGATCTTTTTCATTACTTACGGCCCTCCGCTGCTTTTGTGGGATTATGATAAATTAGAATCCCAATGCTTAATAGAAGTGTGATAGAAATCAGAATCACGGAAATGACCGAAGCATAGCCTAAATCCTGAGCGGTAAAAGCTGTCTTGTATATCTTTAGCGATAAGACTTCGGTGGTTCGGCCCGGGCCTCCAAAGGTCATCACAAAAATCACTTCCAACGCCCGGAAGACGTCAATGATACGCATCAGCAGCGTCACAATAATCAAGGGGAGAATCATTGGGAGTTTTACGTGCCAGGTCACTTGCCGCCAATTTGCGCCATCGACGTAAGCAGCCTCAATGGATTCGGAGGGTAGCGCCTGGAGTCCAGCCAGGATGATAATGAAGATGAAGGGAGTCCACTGCCAGATGTCGGTGACAATCAAGGCGCGTAAGGCTAGATTCGGATCTCCTAAAAATGCATGGCGAACGAATCCGTGATTTTGTAAAAAAGGGATCGCATTTCCTATGGCTTCGATATAATAATTGATGACGCCGGTGCGGGCGTCCAACATATATTTCCACATTAAACCCACAACGATGGGGGAGACCATTAGTGGCAAGATGAATATCGTCCGGAAGATTGATGCTCCCTTGATTGGCTTTTCAAGCGCCAATGCGAATAAGATGCCCAAAATCATCTCCAGTGTTGTTGTCCAGAAGGTGTATCGAAGAGTAACCATAATGGAGCTCCGGACGCCAACATCCGTTAGCATACGACGATAGTTGTCTAGTCCCAGAAATCTCGCTGTTTTCCAGGGGGTTCCCATGTCCCAGTCAAAAAAGCTAAGATACCCGGCGTACATCACCGGGATGATCAGGCCAACAACGAGAATGATAACGGCTGGCATGATGAAAATGAATGGAGCTATTGTTCTTGTGTCACGGAAACGTTTTATGCTCATCGCAATTTTCCTGTTCACAGCAAAAGGGTAACGGCAAAGCTTAGAAACAACAATGACATATTGGGCGCTTTTGAAATTCAGGGGCGCAGTCTTTTTTTAGCGCCGGGCGGTGGACGCGTATAGCTTGTCGAAGTCAGAATCCGGGCGTCCACCGCCGGCGGAGTCCATCCAACCCCTCCTGGCACGTCAATGGGGAGGGGTTGGATGGGGGGGAGTGCATGAGGTGTCCGAACGTTTATTGGGAAGCAGAGTAGTTGGCCCAGGTGTAATAGCCTGCGCGTTGCATGACGTCCTGAATTTGCATCTTGGCGTTGTTCAGGGCAGTGTCGAGATCGGTTTGTTCATTGACGTATTCGCCCAGGTTGACGCCCATGATGGGGGCGTTGATTTCGCCCCATTCGGGGATGAGTGGTCGCCAGTCCTCATTGGCGCATTTCAGTTGTTCCAAAATCACCGGATATTCGGGGAATTTGGCTTGCAGTTCGGGATCGGACATGGTGGAGATGCGAATGGGATCGCCACCGGCCTCGACGATCATGCGGTCGCCACGTTTGCTGGTCATCCACTGGATGAAGAGGAAGGCTGCTTCTTTGTGCGCTGAGTTGTTGGGAATGCCCATGGCAAAGCCGCCCGTTTCCGAGCCGCAGCCTGCCGGGCCGGTGGGATGCAGGGCGAAACCGACTTTGCCATCCACCAATGATTGTTCGGGATCGCGACTCATCGATGCGATCTTGAGGGTGTCGATGAAGATGGCGGACTCGCCTTGCAGGAATGCGTTGGCTTCTTCGCCAAAGCCCCAACTGGTCACGCCAGGCGGAGAGTTGTCGATGATGGCTTTCAGCGTCTTGGTGGCGGCTTTCGCCTCTGGCGAATCAACGGTTACGTTCCATTTATCGTCGAAGATGCTGGCGCCATAAGGGCTGGCGTGCAACAGCCAGGCGTGCACAATTTGATGGTTGGAGGAGCCGCGGCTGGTCATGCCGTAAACGCCATCCACATTCTCGGTGGTCGCCGAAGCATCAATCAGAAGTTAGTCATAGGTGGAGGGGACTTCCAGTCCATGTTCATCGAAGATGTCTTTGCGGTAGGCCATGATGCTGGTTTCGGCGCCGAAGGGGACGCCATAGAGCGCATCGGTGGGGCCGGACAAGTATCCTCGACGTCCCCCTACGTCACTGCCAGATTTGAGATAGGCGGGCACGATGTCTTCTGGGTCGTAGTCTGGATCGGCCAGCCTCGCATCGGTGAAGAAGGGAGCCAGCGGCGTGAGATAGCCTTTGTTGACATATTCGGTCTTGTTGAAGATCACCCAGCTGACCACATCATAACCGCCTTGCCCCACCGGTTTGCTCATCTCCAGCACTTGCTTGTCTTTCATGTTCATGTACTGGATGGAGTCCACTTCGACTTTGATGCCTGTTTCCTTTTCGAATTCTGGAATCAAGGTCTTTGCTTTCTCGAAGTGTGACAGCGAGGGCCAACTCACCACGATGGTTTCGCCGGCGTAAGGAGCATAGGGGTTGAATGCGTTATCCGTGGGTTGTGTTTGTTCTTTCCCCACGTCGGCCTGGCCATCAGACGGAGCAGATGTGCTGGTCTTCTCGTTTTCTTGGCTTTGGGATTGCTCGCTCTGCTTCGAGCCGCCGCAGGCGGCCAAGCTCAACACAATCATCAACACTACAATGGTGAGTGCTAATGCTTTCGAAGTGCGCTTGTACATTTTTCATCCTCCTCAAATGGCTTTATTGGAAAAAGTCACATCAGCACAAAAGTGACGGACACAGAAAGTTAACATTGGCAATTTGCGAGAACAACTTCGCAATTTTGCCAGATGATCATCTACGATCCCCTCTCTTTTGTTGTAGCGACTCCTTTCAAGAAAGCGCAAAGTGAATCGTTGTGAAATTAGGTTATGGTGATGGTCACATTCGTATGATTTCTCTTCATATACCTCCTTATAGTACGAATGGATTGGGCTAAGAAATCATTTCTATGGCTGCTTTCAGCTCTGGGCGTTCAGCAGCGTAAACTTCAAGAGCAATACCTTTTTTGACTGCCTCCCACCCCTGTCTCAGGCTGGCGGCGCCTCCTTTGGGACCCATGGGATGTTCAAAAACAGCTCGTCCCGGAACGATGCCAAAATCAATGGTTCCCAGTTTTTTATATAGATCTCCGGTTGATCCCGCCCATTGGCTACCCGCAGGAACAGGTAGGGCGGGTTTAAGATGACCTAGAGGCTCAAGGCAAGCTTGGGCGCTCTGCAAGACTTCAGCATCGGTCGTTTTCATTCTTGCTCCAAAGCCGGGATAGATGATGGCGTCAAAGCCAACCATTCGTTGTAGTTTGGTCACCAGCGGTGAGTAGAGTCCGAAGTCCGGCATGAGCGTAAAAGGCGCAATGAAGTCGAAGTGAGCGACTAGCGGAACCTGGGTGTGCTTTCGCAACATGCGAATTGCGCTCAGACCTGTTGTCATTCCATTGATCATCAATGCATTTGCACCGCGCTCAACGGCAATATCATGTAGTTCAAGTAATCTATCGACTTCATCGGTGATGTTGGCCAAATATATCTTCTTTTCTCCTGTGATGGCTTCCGCCTCAAGGCGGGCCTTGCCAACGAGTTCTGCTCGTTCATGCAACGGCGACCAGGGGACATCACCAAGCATTTCGTCATCTTTGGCAATATCTAGTCCTCCTAGCCACCCCTGAAATGCCAGTTCTGCAAAAGAATTGGGCGACAATCCGATATTCGGCTTGACAACGCCAAAGAAAAGTGGACGATCAAACACTTGTAGTTGCTCGCGAAATCCTTCAACGCCGAATTTGGGGCCTTTAAAATGCTGCAGGAAGTTTTGCGGAAATTCAATATCAAGCAGTTTAATGACAGAGATGCCGGGGGAATGAAAAACGCCTTCGCCTGCAACGGCTGTGAGCATATTGGGAATTCGAGGGCCAAAATTCCTGTGTGGGTGTGCAATTTTGACACGGCAACCATAAGATATTGTTTGATGCGCTGCTAGTGCGGGGTGAGTAGGTTGGTCGAAAGTTTTTTCTACGGTGAGATCGATAACTTTGGCCCCAAAACGCGCTCGCAGGTCTTCATCAACGCCAACACGCTTCCATTGGGCAGTGGACTGCTCCTGACATAGATGAGCAGCGGCCTCATCTGGCGGTGAGGTTGTCTCGAAGTAGTACTCAAGTATCAGATATGCTTCCTCTTCCAGTGTTTCCCAGTCGGCGAAGAAGCCTGATTTATCTGCTACATTCATACATTTGCCTCATATCGCTGTAACAGTTCACACATTTTCTTCTTGCGACAGATATTGTTGCTCAATTTCAATGATGCGTTGCACCTTGGGAGCAGATCTTCCTCCGGCAAATTCTGAATCCAGCCATGCTTTGAGAACCGTTTTTGCTTTTTCTGGGCCAATCACCCTCGCCCCCATTGTAATAATTTGAGCATTATTGCTTTTACGAGCTCGTTCTGCACTATAGACATCATGACAAGTTGCCGCGCGAATACCCGGTATTTTGTTTGCTGTAATCGCCATGCCTAATCCTGTGCCACACAGGATGATTCCGCGTTCACAGCGGCCTTTTGCAACTTCTAACGCGACGCGTTCGGCCACATCAGGATAAAGCTCTGCATCATTCTCCGAATCAACTCCTAAATCGATGACCTCGACGTCTGCTTGGGTAGTCAAAAATTCATTTAGAACGCGCTTTAATGATACTGCTGCGTTGTCACATCCTATTGCAATTTTCATGTCGCATCTCCTTGATGGATTGGTCGTATGATAAAAATCCTACAAAGGATGTAGCAGCCCTTGGTAGCCATATCTATCACAGCGATAAACAGTATTTGACAAAATTACAGGTATCTTCGACCTCAAATAGATTAGGTCATCTACTTCTAGCAAGGCGTTTCCGGGTTCCACCTCTAGCAATTCACTGGCTTCTTCATCGGCAGGAATGGCTCTAATATGCTCCACGACTTCACCAAATTCGAGATTGTAGTGTCGCGCCAGAATGCTTGATACAGGCTCAGCACTCCCTTCATTCGATAGCAATTTGTTAATATCTTCAAATGATGGCA
>CAZYSY010000258.1:0-4623 GCA_964650295.1 uncultured Caldilineales bacterium
TCCCCCGACACTCGCTACGCTCGCGTTCGAGGGAGGGAGCCCTTCATCTACAAAGGTTTTTTGCTCTCGCCGGGCTCCTCCCCCCGTGCGACGGCTGTCGTAACGGGGGGAGGCTGGGAGGGGGGCTTGGAGCAACGACAAATTTGAAACTGCTGACATCGAACACGGTCGAGGGGAGATTTCGAAATAGGACGATGGATCAACAATGAAGTGTCAATTTTCCCAACAAACATGATTCTGGACTATAATTTGCCATAAGAATGACATCCGTAAGTCTTTTCGCCCGGCATCAACCTTCCTCGTCAGAAATGGCTTGCGCCAGGTTATGAGCCAGGTGATGTTTTCATGACGAAGCTGGGCCATACAGGCAAATGTGAGCGATCCCCTCACAGGGCGCATTGGCCAAAATTACAACGCCGTCAAGGGCGATGCTTGCAACCGACGCCGCATGAAAGACTTCAGCGGTTAGATATTTTCGGTTCAGAAGCTGATAGTCTATCGCCATGCGCCCGAGTGGCGTTATCCACACAATCCAATACAGACGCGCTGGAAAGGCAATCTGCAACAGATAGCAGGCCGACAGGTTATCCTCCATCATCAATCATCTTCCGAACATCGGAGTTTATTATGAAAACTTATCCCGCACTGATCCTGGCTGGGTATTCCACCAACACTCCAGACCCATTGGCCATCGCCATGGGTGTAGAACGCAAATCACTTATCCCCGTCGCAGGCAAAGCCATGGTTTATTGGGTGGCAAAAGCGTTACGAGAAAGTCACCGAGTGGATCAAATTTATATTGTGGGCATGGAGCCGGGGGAGAACGCCGATTTAGGGACCGATATCATCTATGTTCCCAACCAAAACGCGCATTTCGACAACATCATGGCAGGCGTAGAAGCCATTCAGGCGCACCAACCTGACGCCGAATTCTTCATCACGGCTTCTGCAGACATCCCGCTTCTTCAACCCCACACTGTCAACTGGTTCATCGACACTTGCGAAGCTATGCCGGGGGATTTGTTTTATTCGGTGGTGGAGAAAAATGTGATGGAAGCCGCCTTTCCAGACTCGAGGCGCTCGTATGTGCCAGTTGTTGAGGGGAAGTTTTGCGGAGGGGATCTCTTTTTTGTGCGCACGGCCATCGTTCATAACAATGAACAGCTGGTGCGAGAATTGCTGGCAAAACGTAAGAGCGCCTTTCAGCAGGCCCGACTATTGGGCTTTAGAACCATCATCAAATTTCTTTTCCGCCGCCTTTCCATTCGAGATGCGGAGGAGCTGAGCAAACGGCTATTGCAGGCAGAAGGGCATGTAATTGTCTCGCCATATGCCGATCTTGCCATGGATGTCGACAAACCCCATCAGCTCGAGATTGTGCGGGCCAGGATGGAAAAGGGAGCGATGGGGAAGCCAGGGGTTGAAGCATGAGGGCGCTGATTCAACACCTGGAAACGTTAGATCAACGGTGGAGCATGGCTTTGCGCGTGGATGACCATCGCTCGAGTAAGGCTATAGCGACAGTGGCCGCCCATTTTGGAGATGGGCCTTTGTGGTTAGTCTTATGGGTTGCGGGCGCGGCGTATTTTGCCCCCCCCCAGCGCTGGCGGATCTTGCTCTGGCTCGGCGCATCCATTCTCGCCGCCGTTGTAACCTACAGCATCAAGTTTTGGCTCAAACGCCCACGTCCTCAAGAGGTGGATGGATTTTACAGTAAGGGATACGATCGGCACGCCTTTCCGAGCGGGCACGCCACCCGCATGGGCACGCTTCCCATCTTCGGAGCTTGGATATTTCCTGAATACACCGTGGTGTTCTGGTTCATCTCGCTTGTTTGTATCTGGGCTCGGGTGGCTTTAGGCGTTCACTATCTCGGCGATGTCATTGTTGGCTGGGGTATTGGCGCGGCCATCAGTCTGATGCTTATTCTGGCCGCAGCCTCCTACGTTTAGCAAGTAAGGCTTGCAGTTGCAGAAATTTCCGCTGCCCGCGATCGACGACAATGAGATACGGAAAATTATTGGCAGACAGTCATGAAAACTCTACTTATCGGCCTTGATGGCGGCACTTGGGAATTGTTCGGTCCACTTTGCGATCTACGCGAGATGCCAAACCTGGCCAATCTGCGTTCTCGAGGGGCGTGGGGCCCATTGAAAACCATCCCTCCGGTCAATCCAGCAGCGGCATGGGCGACAGCCATCACCGGCGTCAATCCCGGGCGGCATGGCATTCTACACATACGTCAGTTCACGACATCCCCTGCCATCAATTTTGGCAACCATGCACCACGCGTATCAAGCAAAGATATTCGAGCGCCGCTGCTGTGGGAGTATTTCGACAAACAGGGCTATGTGATTGGTAACATCAATCAGCCGCTCAGCTATCCGCTGCGCTCCATCAACGGTTTTGCCATCAGTGGCATGTTTACGCCGCCACAGGCAGATGATTGGATACACCCCGCAGATATGATCGGCTCTCTCAACAACTACATCATCGAGTTGGATTTTGCCCAGCTAGAACACACTTCCGACACGCACAAATTAACATCGCAGCTCTCGATGCTGGATAACCTCTTGCGCATGACCGAGCGTCGGGGAATGCACAGTCTGCGTTTTATGAAAAATAGAGAATGGGATGTCTTCTCCGTGGTTTTCACCGGCGTGGGTCACATCTTCCGGCATTTCTGGCACTATCTACATCCAGATGCGCCTATCTCAGCCAGACGAATCGACATTCGCATTGCCGACAAATTACAAACGTATTTCGATTTAATGGATCAACTAATCGGGGCCATGATCCAAATGGCCGGGAAAGAGGTGTACATCCTGCTGTATTCGGCATTTGGCTACCGGCGCGCGGCCCGATATCTGACGCACCTAAACAACTGGCTGCTGGATCTCGATCTTCTACGCTTGCAAACCGAAGAAAAAGAACAGCATGCCGGTAAAAACCAACAACGCAGACGCATACTTCGCGATCCAGCCAAACGAGTGCTATCCGCCACAGCGCGTCAAGCCATTGAGCGTTACGGAAGTTTGGACAAAGCCATCGATTGGAACAACACCCTGGCCTGGGCCGCACCATTAGACGCCAACACAGCAGGCGTTTTCCTGCATCACACCCATTACAAACCGCCCGGACCGATTAGCCCGGCAGCAGCCTCGGGCTTATGCGATTTCATCAGCGCCCAGGCCAGCGCTCTACGCATTCCAGGAAAGGACGCCCCGCTGATCCTCAAGATACAAACGAAGGAGGACATCTATCATGGCCCCCACACCGTCCTTTTCCCCGATCTACTCCTCACGCTCGATCCAGACCACATTGCCGTTTCAGACCTAGGATCAACATTAATCCGCCCCATTCCTCCTGCCCAACGCCTTCATAGCGGCGAGCGCGATACGATGGGCATGTTCCTGGCGGCCGGCCCAAGCATTCATCCCGAGCATTTTAGCGATCCAATCAGCATCCTTGATCTTGTCCCCAGCATCTTGCACCTCAACCACATCCCCATCCCCAAAATAATGGATGGACGGGCGCTAAGTAATCGCTTCTCTTAAGTAACCAGTGTTACGCACTTGCCAATCAACAGTCATGAACAAGGCAACTTGCGCTTCCGGCACAACAGACGAAAGGACGAACATAGACGAAAAGACGAGGCTGGAAAATGCGAATCGTGGTCTATTTTCAAATACGCATCTACTGAAATTTAAAATTTCGATTTGAACCCGAAAAAACCTTGCACCTCCCCAACTCCTTCAGAGCTCAACCCGATTTCCAAAGCGAACCCGCCAACAACCATAAAACCGAAACAACAGGACGCCTCCTCTCATTCGGGGAATTTGATGACCATCCACCACTCAAGACGACTAGTGGTTACGAAGAGCTCGGTGAGAACGGTACAATATCCATCATCACCAACGACCGCAAAAACTTTCAAGGATTCAATCCATCATGATAAGTAGACAGAAACTAACCGGGCTTATCCAAGAAGAGTGGTTACTCGTTTCGTCTGCTTTCGGACTCGTTGCCACCTCTCTGATTGTGCGACGGCTGCCTTCCTACTCGCCATCAGATTTTGAAATTCTATACATCCTGCTGATCTTGTTCCTCATCACCACAGGCCTGCAACGCCACGGCGTTCTGAGACGAATCGCCCGTCGCGTGGAAAGCGGCGGATTCATATCGATCAAATTGGTGCTGGCGACCTTCTTCTTCGCGATGGTCGTGACCAATGATGTGGCGCTGATGGCGCTTGTGCCCCTGACCATCCTCCTGAACATCCCCCACAAAGCGTGGCTGGTCATTGCCGAGGCGCTGGCGGCCAATGCGGGCTCAGCGCTCTCGCCTTTCGGAAATCCGCAAAATCTGTTCATCTACTGGCACTACGATATCCCCTTCGCCGATTTTATCACCACCATCCTCCCCTTCTCTCTGGTTTTTCTGGCGTTGTTAGTGCTGGGGGCGATGATGATCCGGGCCCGGGGCAATCCGCTTGCGACATCGAAGCCGAACGCGTTATCTCGTTCGGCCTGGTTTTACATTTTCGCGCTGTTCATCTTTGCCCTGGCTGTTTTACGCGTGTTGCCGCTGGCCATCGGCGCTGTGGTGATCCTCTATGCCATC
>CAZYSY010000259.1:0-8506 GCA_964650295.1 uncultured Caldilineales bacterium
AAATGCCCTTACCTTCCAAGTCCAACCCGCTTCTTTTCCAGTTGGAGTGTCCACAACCACTAGCCATTGGCCAGTTCGCACAAAAGGCCTATCTGATATAAGAGTCACTGAAAACTGTCCATGATCATAATCAGATACTGCAAATACTTCTTTTTCTCCACCTTGCAGCGGAATGCGATAAAGTTTGTTGCCGTCATGGCGAGTCCAATAAAGGTAATCGTTATCAATGGTAAGCTGGCAAATCTTGGTATCATTAACGATAGCGTGAACATCATTGTCGGGTAGGGGTATAGGCGTTTTTTTGATTCTTCGTATCTCATGGGGCGAGGTTGAATATGGAGATACAGTCACTGGGTTTGAGAGAGGCGCCTTTACTATTTTTGTAGGAGGACTCACGCTTGGTGGAACAACAGCGCATCCAGCCGCAAGCGCACTCCATGTAAAAACAATAAGCCAGAGAAAGTACGTTTTATCTTTTATACGTTTAGTTTCAAACATACGCTCAATGTGAGATTAAAAAGTTGGAGAAAGGGGGAAGATCACCGGAAACGGGGGCATCGACTCTCAAATCCACAATCGGAGGACATCCCATGAACAGTATAGCCTTTGCGGACCTATGCACGATAATTTACATTCTTGTCGATATCTGGCATTTAACTCAATGGACCATCGCCAATATTCGTCAATCTTCGTCCACGTTCGTCATGTGGCGGGTCACCAGACTCCTCTCAGGAGTTAAACATTTTCTGGAGCCTACCTAACGGACAATACAGTTACACTATCACCACGATGCTCACTGGAGTAAGCGTTGAAGTGCGGCCAACAAGAGCGTTACGTTTTCCATGCGGGATGAATATCCCATCAAACCAATCCGCCACACTTGGCCTGCAAGCTCTCCCAAACCGCCTGCGATTTCGATATTGTATTCACTCAATAGGCGTTTACGAATAGCCAATTCATCGACGCCTTCAGGGATGCGGGGCGTGGTAAGCGTGGGCAGCCGATAGGCCAAAGGCACGTGCATCTCAAAGCCCATTTCCTCCAAACCGGCCCACAACAATTCGGCATGACGGCGATGTCGGGCAAAGCGCGCCTCCAGACCCTCTTCGTGTATCAGCCGCAGCGCCTCGCGCAGCGCATAATTCATAGAAATAGGGGCGGTGTGATGATAAGTGCGGTTGTCACCCCAATAGCGTTCGATGAGGGTCAGATCCAGATACCAGTTTTTTACCGAGCTCTTTCGATTGTTCAGAACCTCTCTGGCCTGCTCGCCGATGGTCAAAGGGGATAGTCCTGGCGGACAACTCAGGCATTTCTGCGTGCCGCTGTAGGCAATGTCCACACCCCATTCGTCGATCTTCACGGGGACGCCCCCCAGGGAGGTTACGCAGTCAATCAGCAACAAGCCTCCGTAACGATGCACGACTTCGGACATGCCTTCCATTGGTTGCAGGGCGCCAGTCGAAGTTTCGGCATGAACAAGCGCCACAATCTTTGCGGGCTTGCGCTTCAGCTCCGCCTCGATTTCTTCAGGCGAAAACACTTCGCCCCAGGCTTTATCCAAACGACGAACGTTCGCCCCATACCGCCCGGCCATATCACATAGACGCTCACCAAAGTACCCATTGACGCCAATGACGACCTCATCGCCCGGCTCGATGAAATTACAGAGCGACGCCTCCATGGCGGCGCTACCTGTCCCCGAGACAGGAATCGTCAATTCATTCTGCGTCTGGAAAACGTAACGCAATAACTCCTGCACCTCTTCCATAATGACCAAAAATTGGGGATCGAGGTGTCCGACCAGGGGGTGAGCCATGGCCCGCAATACGCGAGGATGGACCATGCTGGGCCCGGGCCCAAGCAAAATGCGTTCTGGCGTATTCAAATCAGTGTAGGAACTCATAAAATTACCTCAAGCAATAAGAATGTCTTTGGGCATGCGACCTACATCAAGACCGGTAGGGAGTCTCGAAAGTGGCAGGGAGATTGAGTAGCTCTTTCTTGGCGGGCGTGGCGTAGGCCAATTGTTTGCTGGTGTGAAGACCATAAGAAACCATCCCCTCCAGCAATTTCAGAGCTGCAACCACGCCATCGATAACGGGAACGCCCAGGGCCTCTTCCAGCCGCTTGTCCAGCCCGGCCATACCTGCGCAGCCCAGACAAATCACTTCGGCGCCATCTTCATCCACAGCTTGCTGCGCTCCAGTCAATATCAGCTTAAAGGGGTCATTTTCTCCACCACTCTCCAAATCGAGGACAGCCATGCCTGTCGTGCGCACAGATGCACACCGTTCTGTCAAGCCGTAATGCCGCACAGCCTCCCACAGGAGTGGCTGCCATTCATCGTTGGTGGTGACGATGCTGAACTTGTATCCCACCATGCAGGCCATGTGCATCGAAGCCTCGGCAATGCCTAACACTGGTTTGTCGGTGATTTCGCGGGCAGCGTAGATGGTGGGATGATCGCTGTAGCAGGCAATGACAAAGGCGTCGAAGTGATCCAGTTCGGTGATGAGCAGCTCCAATGTCCCGGCGGCGCTAAGAAGTTCATCATAGATACTTTCGATTGAACGCGGGCCTGATGCGGGGTTTCGGGCGACCACCTCAGTGCCAGGAAAAGCATACCGCTGTGCGATTTCCTGAATACGTTCTGTAAATTCCTCAGACGTATTGGGATTGATGAAGAGAATACGCATAAAAACTCCTTTTGAAAATACCCTCCACATCAACATAGAGCGCGAGTCTACGGATGTGGAGGGTTTGGATTTGCGTCTTCAAACAATAACCGAATCAGGCATTGTTGTCAATGCGTGATAAATGCCCACCGCTAATTATCGCTGAAGCCTTTCCTTGGAGGAACTGGCGTTGCTCACATCGTCAAAGCGAGACAAGGGAAGGCGTTTCACGTACCAGTTCTTTTCCCCAGTCATGATGAATTTGGCCATGTCACGGCCAATGGTGGGCGCTTCGATGACGCCGTTACCACCGGCGCCGATGGCCAGCATATACCCCCCCACAGGCGTTTCACCCAAAATCGGCAGGAAGTCAGGCGTTTCGGCCCGGAATCCCACCCAATCATTGGTCACTGAGGAGTCAAGCAGGCGGGGATAGTCTTTCATCAGTTCATCGGTGAGGAAATCCCAGAAATAGGGGTCGGTGCCCCCGGTCATCGGCAGTTTGTCAGGATCCCAAATACCGGCATGTTCAGGATTGCTCAGGTCCATGGTGAGATGAGCCTTGCAAATAAAGACTGAATCCTTGTCTTTACGAGCATAGAAGCGCGGGTATTTGAGAACAGGGAATTGATAGCCCAGGTTCTTGGTTGGCGTCAGAATGAACACTTCTGCTTTCGTGTGCCAGATGGGAACTTCCAACCCGACCTTGCGACTCACGAACCGGGTCCATGGGCCGGAAGCATCCACCACCACATCGAGATCAAAGTGCCCTTTGTTGGTCTCCACCCCCGTCACTTGATTGTCCTTGACATGGATATCCAGCACTTCCGTGCCGATCAATACCTGAGCCCCACGCTTACGGGCATGGCTGGCCAGCGTATTGGATATCTTTGTGGCATCGAAGAAACCATCGTCCGGGCAATATCCGGCACCGAGCACACCCTCCAGATCCAAATCCGGGATGATTTCATGTATTTTGTCTTTGTCTCGCAAGTACTCGGCGTGATAACCGGAAGCAACGGTCAGATCGATGGCTTGCAGGACATAGTCCTCATATTCCTCATAAGGGGCAACGGTCAGCGTACCGGTCTTTTCGAAGCCTGTCGATCCAGGCTCGTTTGCCTCCAGGCCGGTGTAGAACTTAAAACCAAAGAGACGCACGGACCAGAATTCATGCGCTACGGAGTCATCGATGAGACAATGCGTGGCGGCAGATTTGGCAGTCGTACCGGAGCCGATGGTGTTCTTTTCGAAGACGATCACATCGGCGTCTTCATAGTTGCTCAGGAAATAACCGATGGAAGTGCCAATGATGCCACCACCAATGATGCCTATGCGTTTTTTTGTCATTAGAGCTTTCCTCCTGGTAAGTTAGTTGTTCTTGATAGAGAAAGTAGCTATTAGTTGTCGGCGAGATGGATTGACCGGGACTTCAAAGCCGCAATGAACGCCGGAATGAACTCATACAGGTCCATATTTATGCCATAATCGGACTGCATCAAGATGGCTGCATTCTCGTCGTTGTTGACCGCAACAATGATTTTGGAGTCCCGAATGCCAATCATGTGCTGGATCGCGCCCGAAATGCCCACGGTGACGCAGAGCTCGGGCGAAAGTTGTGCGCCCGATAGCCCCAACCATTCCGGGAACCAATCCCTGTCAGAGGAGACCGGGCGGCTACAGGCAACCTGTCCTTGCAACAAATCAGCCAACTCCTCCATCATGGCAAGATCAGAACGCTCTTTCACCCCCATGCCAACGTCCACGATGACGGGGGCATCCTGCAACCGTCTGCCCGCAGCCATCTTTTCCTTGTTTTCGATAACCGTTATGACCGGTGGAGCAAGTTCGATGTCGAGAGGTGTCGGGGCTTTCTCCTCACCAGCGCTATCAATCGCCGTAAAGACGCCCGCAGATACAGTGGCCAATGCCGGTTGTGTATGAATCTTGTATGTGTTGACACCCTGGCCGCTGAAGACCATACACTGAGTGGTCACCACATTATTCTCTGCATCGATTTCGAAATCGACGCACCAGGGGGAGCACCCGACATTGAGACGTTCGGCCACTCTGCCGGCAACTTCCAGCCCGAATTTACTGGCGCCAATCAACACCAGATTTGGCGCTACAGTTTGGATGATATCCGTCAGAGCTGACGCATAGACTTCAGGATTGTAATCCTTCAACGACTCGCCCGGAATGGTGTAGATTGCATCGGCGTTTCCAAAGTCGCCGCCACCTTCATTTTCCGCAGCGAATGAATCGCCTGAAAGGACCAAAGATACTGTCAGCCCCTGCATATCGGCCGTTTGTCTGGCTTTACCCAGCAATTCTCGGGCTAAATCTTGATTTTCTGAAAATACTAAAATTCCGCCTTTTGAAGACATCATATACTCCTTTCGATCAGGATGTTTTCCGCCAACAGACGATCGATTAACAAATTGGCTACTTCGGAAGGATTATCGCCCTTCAAGAGTTCTTGCTTGCGATGAATGACAACGCCCTTGGTGTCCACTTTTTCAAGATGAATTCGCTGCGCAAGCTCGTCCTGAGATAACTGTAAATCACGATCGATTTGCCAGAAATGAACAGGCCTCTTTTTGGCCTTCAGGGCGTCCATGAGTGTAGGCCGGCGGGGGGTATTTGTCTCTTCGGTGACGCTGATGATGGCTGGCAGCGGAGCGCGAACAGATTGAGAGCTGTCACCAAGGTCACGATCCGCAATGATGTTCCCATCTTCGATACTGATATTGCGGACAAAAGAGAGGAGCGGGCGTCCCAGCAATTCGGCCAGCCTGGGAGGGACCTGGTAGGTGAAGCCATCGTCACTCACCTCGCCGCAGACAACCAGGTCAACATCTCCCATTTTATCGATGGCTTCCGCCAGCACCTTGGCTGTGACAGCAGGCCCGCCCGCTCCCGCAAAAGGATCCTCAATGAGGGTCACATCCTCCAGACCAAATGCCATCGCCTCGCGAAAGGCTGATTTGGCGCTCTCCGGGCCAAACGTCAAGCCATGAACTTCACCGCCATATTTTTCCTTTAGGCTGACTGCTGCTTCCAAAACATTTTTGTCGATATTCCCTACATGTCTTGGAACATCATCCAGAAGTAGCTGTTGGCTGGCAGGATCAACTTTTATCTCCGATGTATCGAGCGAGTATTTGATGCAGGCAACGATTTTCACGATATTTACCTCAATTAGAAAAGATTTTGTAATTCAACAATCATCCGTAACGAAATATGATGCCAAAGCCACCTCGAGGCGGCTGCCAATCAATACTTCCATTGCCGCCCGTCTCACAAGCGATCATACATGTACCGCATTCCAGACAATTTTCATACCTGACGACGATCTGATTATCGACCAGTTTGTAGACCTCAGCCGGGCATACCGTTAAACATGGTTTGGCCTGACAAGTCTGACACAGCGACTGATCAACAGAGATATGGCTATTCCCCTCGTCGATCTCATATTTATCCAGGCCGAGACGAGCCGCCAGGTCTAAGTGCTGTGTGGTCATATCGCTATCCCCCTTGCAATTTGATAAGCGTCTTTGAGCAAATCGAGCCACGAGATTTTGCCGCGCATATTCTCACGCAAGGAGGGATAGAGCTTGCGGGCAGGCGTGGTGCGGACAGCAAACATATCCTCCATCACTGAACACGCCAGATCAGGATAGACTTCGAACAGTCGCTTGTTTTCCAATAACGCATACGTCTTCTTGAAAGTGGCCATATCCTGATAGACCGATGTTTCTTTGAAATGGCGCTCATAACCCGACAGCGTGGCAGCAGAAAAATCTCCTTGCGATTGTGCATCGATGATGGCCTGCGCCGCCGCACTGGCCGAAGCCACCGCAACATCCATCCCCCGCATGGTCATAACATTGTTCAATAACAAGCGCGCAGCGCTGCCCACCACTACGTAACCATCACCATAGAGTTGGGGGATGAGATGAAATCCCCCTCGATGAACTGTTTGGGCGGAGTATTCCACCACTTCGCCTCCACGGATCAGTCGTGAAATGAATGGATGCGACTTGAACTGCTCCAGCACTTCGTGGGGCTGGCGTTTGCTGGCGTAAAGCGAGCTTATTTTTACGACAACGCCAAGCGAAAGGGTATCTTTATTGGTGTACAAAAAGCCTCCCCCCTCGATGCCCTCGGTGTTTCCCACAAGCGTGTAGGCCATGCCCTCTTCATCCGAAACGCATTGAAAACGATCGGTGATTGTCTCAGTCGGGAGCTTGATCACTTCTTTGATCCCCAGGGACACATCTTTTGCTTCGAAATCTTCTCGCAAGCCCGCCTTTTTCAATAGCTGTGAGCGCGTCCCCTCTGCGATGACCACCACCTTGGCCAAAAGCTTATCCCCCCCCGCATTCACGCCAATCACACGCTGTCCATCCATCAACAATTCATCAACCCGAAAACCAGAGAGGATCATGGCGCCAGCTGCTTCCGCTTGCTCCGCCAACCATGGATCGAACCTGGCCCGCAAAACACTGAAAGCATTATACGGAGGCGTGAGCCCTTCTTGGGTGCGAAAGTCGATGGCGGTTGAGCCGCTTTCACCCAAGAAGACAATACCATGTCCGGCAATGGCGCGTTCGACCGGTGCGCTCTCCCAAAAATTGGGATATATTTCGTTGTAAATTTTGGAATAGATCAGGCCGCCAGAGACATTTTTGCTGCCAGGCTGAGCACCTCGCTCGATCACCAGCACCTGTAACCCAGCCTGGGCAAGCTGATATGCCGCGGTGACGCCGGCCGGACCTGCTCCTACGACGATGACATCGAATTCATCCATGTTTCAGGATATTTCTCCAATTGAAATGGTTGGGCCTAGAATGAAGTTGTCAACCGGATCGCCCGGAGACAATAGCCAAAGCAAGACCTGCGCCAACGAGCGGGCAAATCTTGCTCTGGCTGTGGGCTAAAATTGATTACGGAATGATGCTGGCCATCACGCCCTTTTGAGCATGTAAACGATTTTCCGCTTCGTTGAAGCAAGCAGCGCCCCATTTGCCATCGAGCACTGCGTCCGACACCTCGGCGCCCCGCTCGCAGGGCAGACAGTGCATATACTGCGCCGTGGGCTTCGCCAGATTCATCCGCTTCTCGTCAGCAATCCAGTCCTTGTATTTGTTGAAAAGTTTCATCATCTCCTCTTTTTCCGGTTTGGATGTAACCGGCGGCAGGAGATCAAGACAGACGTAATTCTTGGCGTACACCACATCGGCGTCTTCAAACGCATCTTCCAGCGTTTCGGTGACTTCGTATGAGCCGCCGTTGGCTTCGACATTGGCTTTGACCTGCGCTTCAATCTCGGGGTCAATGCGCATTTCGGGCGGTCGGGCAAAGACGATATCGGCTCCAAACAGACTGGCCATGTACATGAAGTCATGATGGGGAGCAATGGGTTTTTTAGGACTGGAACCATAGGTCCATGTGACGCCAATCTTGCGGCCCCGCAGATCTTTCCCGAACATTTCCCACAAAGTCATTGCATCGGCCATGCCCTGGCAGGGATGATATTTGTTGTCTTCCATGTTGATGACCGGGACGTGTGACCATTTGGCGAACTCTTCGATGATGCGGAAGCTTTTGTCGTATTCCCAATCAACCACATCACCCAGAATGCGAATGGCCAGGGCGTCGCCCATACGCGAAAGGACGCGGGCCATGTCTGAGATGCGCTCTGATGAGTAGCCAAGATCTTCTCCCTCCAGGGTGGGAAGACGCGTCGCTGAAGGCTCCAGAAAATGAGCGTGGCCGCCCAATTGAAAAATGCCTGCCTCAAAGCTATTGCGAGTGCGCAGACT
>CAZYSY010000260.1:0-5425 GCA_964650295.1 uncultured Caldilineales bacterium
AGCCTGCTGAGGTTTCAACTTTCACAGACGGCAGTGCGAGCTCCTCAGACGTTTGATTGGCTTGCAACCCTACTCAACTATCGTGCCCTAGACGCTTCCTATCCATATCGTTTCATGGCTTTGGGTATAGCCAGCAACAAGGCCAAAATCGAATTCTATCGGGAAGAACACATGCCATTGCCAGCTTCCTATTTACAGGATGAGTCGTTGGTCGAAAAATTGAGTCAAGCTATTTCTGTTGCCGAGGAAATGAAAAAATCTTTGATGCGTTCAATTTTCCGTCTAGCAACGCTGGTCATTGCCCCCACCTCTGATGCTCCCGATGGGCGCAAACCTGACAAAAAAGATATCAGCAATCTCATGGCGCATTGGGCCACCGAGCGCTATTACTGGGCGGAATTGGAGCCGGCTTTCTTCGTTTTGTTGGAAGACCTGCCCAACCATCCTGACGGCGCCCTGGATCGGTGGACCGAAAACCTGCTGGACACTGCGGAAAGCGCCTTTGTCCGCACCGAAGCCTCGCTGCCCGACGACGCCCGCGGCCTGCGAGCGGCCGTAAGAGCCCGAGGACAGCTTATGGGCGCACTCAAAAAGTTCCGCGAATCATCTTCTCAACCGGAGGTCACTCATGTCGCAACCTGACAACCAACTGCATCCCTTCATTGAATACCTTTACGCCCTGTCACAGAGAGAAGATCGCCAGGCTCTGGCTCAGTTACGAAGGGGGTTGGGCACAAAACCGGGCGCAGCGCCTGAGATGTTTCCCTACGTCGTTCCCTGGCTGCCCTCCCCACTCTATCCTCAAGACGAGATGGCCTACTACGCCATCGCCTCCCTCTTCGCTCTCCATCCCGCCATCACAGCCTATGGCAACATGGGAGACCACATGGCCGCCACAGTGGAGAAGGGACGGGAAGAAGCGGTGGAGCGCCGTTTTGTGGCTCTGCTATCCGCCCACCCCGATGATTTGCCTGACTTCCTGCGCCAGGCCATCAGCTACCTGGCCTCCAAAGAAACGCCAGTCAACTGGGATCGCCTTTTCCGGGATATGCGTTACTGGGGCCATCCTGACCATGGCGATCGTATCCGCAAGCAGTGGGCCACAGCCTTCTGGCGCTATCGCAAGCCCGAGCAAAACGCATCGGTATCCTGATTCCAGCATATTCAATCGTTCAACACTTTTCACGACATTTCTGCAAGGAGTAACCTATCATGTTTATCGAACTACACATCATTCAGAATTTCGCCCCTTCCAACCTCAATCGTGACGATACCGGCAATCCCAAGGAAGCTGAATTCGGCGGCGTGCGCCGGGCTCGCATTTCCTCTCAGGCCATCAAGCGGGCCATTCGTTCCGAGCCCATTTTCGCAGAAACCACCAAAGTGGATCCCGGTGTGCGCACACGATTGCTGGCGCGCAAACTCACCGAAAAGCTGGTGGAGGCTGGCAAAACAGAAGAGGAAGCTCAGGCCGTGGCCCTGGCCTTTGCCGAGGCCTTTTCGGGTAAAATGGACGGCGAGCGCACCAGCGTACTAATTTATCTTAGCCCTCAGGAGCTTCAAGAGATGGCTGACCTGCTGATGGCGCATTGGGATGCCATTGAAGCAGTGCTGGCTGCGCCTGATGACAAGAAGGCGAAAAAGGAAAGTCCACTCCCCAAGCTGGTTAAGGATTTTCTCAAACAGACCAAAAACCGTACCAGCGCCCCTGATATCGCCCTCTTTGGCCGCATGTTGGCCGACAAGCCTGAACTCAACTTGGATGCGGCCTCTCAGGTAGCCCACGCTCTTTCCACCCACCGCATCAATATGGAGATCGATTTCTTCACTGCGGTGGATGATCTTCAAAGGGACGAAGAGACTGGCGCGGGCATGATGGGCGTCATCGGCTACAACAGCGCCACCTACTACCGCTACGCCCGCATCGACTGGGAGCAACTGCTGAAGAATCTGGATGGCGACGCTGAACTGGCCCGGCGCACCGTCGAAGGCTTCCTGCTGGCAGCGCTGCGGGCCATCCCCACCGGCAAGCAAAACAGCTTCGCCGCCCAAAATCCCCCCAGCTTCGCCATGGCCGTCACCCGCCAGGATGGCATGAGCTGGTCCCTGGTCAACGCCTTCGAGAAGCCTGTACGCCCCGACCGCGATGGCGGCTATGTGGCGCCTTCGGTGCGGAGCCTGGACGCATACTGGCAACGACTGGTCACCTTCTATGGCGGTGGAAACGTCGAGCCCCACGTCCTCAACGTGGATGGCGTTCCCCTGGACGCGTTGGATAAGGCCCAGAAAAGCAATGTCGACGGATGGATGAACAGCGTCATCGCCGCGATTCAGGCCCAGTAAGGAGAATGCTCATGCCCACCTTGCTGTTGCGACTGGCCGCGCCCATGCAATCATGGGGCGCTAGCAGTCGATTCACCGTACGCGATACCGTGCGCGAGCCCACCAAGAGCGGCGTAGTCGGACTCATAGCTGCCGCATTGGGCCGTCTCCGCACTGCCCCCCTTGACGATCTGGCCGCCTTGCGTATGGGCGTTCGCATCGATCGTCCCGGACGCGTGGCCATGGACTACCACACCGCCCAGAACGTGTACAAGGCCAGTGGCAGAATCAAGGCCACCGAGGTCTCGCGTCGTTACTACCTGGCCGACGCCGTTTTTCTGGTGGGACTGGAAGGCGATGACCAGGCGTGGTTGGCGCGTATCCATCAGGCATTGCGCAATCCTCGCTGGACTCTCTACCTGGGACGCAAGGCTTTCGTCCCGGCCGAACCGATCTGGCTAGTTGATGGCATGACAGAACTCTCCCTGCTGGATGCTCTGAAAATCTATCCCTGGCTGGGACGGGACGAGAAAGTGTACCGATCTCTGCGCCATTTACGGGTGGTCATGGATGATCCAGGTGGAGCCATCGTGCGCTACGACCTGCCCATCTCCTTTCGCTGGGACAAACGCAGCTATGCCCCCCGACGCGTCAAAAGCCTCTTCATTCCACGTCCCCTTTACCGTAAACCTTTCAGCGAAGAGGAGGCGATGTAATGTTTCTCTCTCAACTACGACTCAATCCCCAACATCGTCAGGTCCAGCGCGAGTTGGCCGATCGCTATCAGCTTCATCGCACCCTCATGTTCGCCTTTCTCGAGATTCTGCCTCCTAATGAACGTGTATTGCATCGAGTGGGCGTGAATCCCCACAGTGGTCAGATTGCCATCCTGGTACAGTCTCAATCTCGTCCAGACTGGTCTCATCTGACCAGTAAACCCCATTATCTGTTGACGATCCCCTCCGTCAAATCATTGAATCTGTCACTGAATGAGAGGCAGGAGCTACGTTTTCGTCTACGCGCCAATCCTACCATCAAAACTCGAAGCAACCGTCACCCTCAAAAGAAGACTCGCGTTCCCATCGTGCATGCAGAGAAACAGATGGCTTGGCTGGAGCGTAAGGGCGAACAGCATGGTTTCGGAATCCTCCATCAACGAGTTAGCCACCCAGAGACTTACCGCGGCCGCAAAAATGGTGGAAGCCCGATTCAGCTTTTCACTATCCAATTCGACGGCGTTCTTAGGGTGACCGACGCTGAGGCATTTAAAGTTGCCCTCTCGGCAGGTATTGGGCCAGCCAAAAGTTTCGGCTGTGGTTTGCTTTCGCTTGCTCCTCGTTGATAGGACTAGAAAGTCCGGACACTGCACCTTAACAACGCCATAGGAGAATTCATCATGCGTATTAAAGACCTTCATGAACTTCCCAAAATACGCGACAGCCTCAGCTATCTCTATGTGGAACGATGCATTATCGACAGAAAATACAAAGCTGTCGAGGCAATCGACAAAATGGGGCGTACATTGATCCCCGCCGCATCTCTTTCAGTTTTGCTACTTGGCCCTGGCACGAGCATCACCCACGAAGCGGTGAAAACATTGACCGATAACGGCTGCTCCATCCTGTGGGTGGGCGAGGCAGGCGTGCGCATGTACGCACAGGGGCACGGAGAGACGCGACGGGGATACCAACTCATCAAGCAGGCAGAGCTGGTTTCTAATCCAACTATGCGGATGGAAGTTGTTTTGAGAATGTACCAATTCCGATTTAATGAGCGATTAGCACCTACGTTAACGCTAGAACAGGTACGAGGTTATGAAGGGCAGCGCGTACGCCAAGCCTATGCCGAAGCCAGTGAAAAGTATGACGTGCCATGGCATGGACGTAATTATGATCGCAAAGACTGGAATGCAGCTGATCCCATCAATCGCGCCCTTTCTGCAGCCAATGCATCGCTCAATGGCATCAGTCATGCCGCCATTGTTTCAGCCGGATACTCTCCGGGACTAGGATTCATTCACACAGGGAAACAATTTTCTTTTGTGTATGATGTCGCAGATCTCTACAAAACTGCTATCACCATTCCCATTGCTTTTTACGAGACATCGCAAGGTGAATTCAAACTCGAAAGTAGGGTCCGCCACACCTGCCGAGATGCATTTTATCGCCTCAAATTACTGGGACGCATTGTCTCGGACATCGATCATGTACTGGATCTTTCCAAAGAGATTCTGGAAGCAGGTAGCGAAGCGGACAGCGATCCAGCGCGGCCTGAACCTTGGTGGACGCCGCCCGGCATGGCGGATTCTGACACTCTGCACGGAGTCGCATAACATGGTTGTCATCATTCTGGAAAAAGTCCCTACATCATTAAGAGGTGAACTTAGTAGGTGGCTTATCGAACCTCATACAGGTGTATTTGTAGGCCATATCTCCGCCATGGTAAGAGAACGTCTCTGGATAAAAGTGTGTTCCAAGCTAAAAGGTGGTGGCGCTTTGCTCATCTATTCGACAAATAACGAACAAAGGTATAAAATGCAGATGTTTGGCTACACAAAACGTGAAATTGCTGATTTCGATGGTTTGCAGCTAATCCGTATACCAGAAAAAGAGGCCACTTGAGAGTCATTTTGTTATCGAAATGAAGAGTATTCCCCACACGCGTGGGGGTGAACCGTGGTCATCGAGGATAAATCCAGCGGGACTAGCGTATTCCCCACACGCGTGTGGGTGAACCGGAAATTAGGAAATTCGTGAAATTTCTGTTAAAGTATTCCCCACACGCGTGGGGGTGAACCGAAGGGCCGCTCATGGCCGCTCTGATGACCGGTAGTATTCCCCACACGCGTGGGGGTGAACCGCAGCCGCTTGGGGGTGAGGTGTCGCGACTGCAGTATTCCCCACACGCGTGGGGGTGAACCGCTAGTTGAAAAATAATGCCATTCCGGGGTCACGTATTCCCCACACGCGTGGGGGTGAACCGGCGCGGCGTAAATCTTAAACTGATTCGGAGGCGTATTCCCCACACGCGTGGGGGTGAACCGGTTGGGCGCGGCGAATGTGAGGAATTGCCGCTGTATTCCCCACACGCGTGGGGGTGAACC